>CALALM010000216.1 GCA_937925565.1 uncultured Centipeda sp. | reverse complement strand
TACAGCACATATGTTGATGGAAGGTTTCTTTGGGGGGAGGTTCTTGACCGAATAAGAGATGTACGGGTGGATGGCGACAGCCGGGCGAGGGGATCGTCCGCTGCCGCCGGCTATGGGATGGATGTAAGGACGATTTAAGGAGGATTTATGAAAAAAAGTGCTTGGAAGGTTTTGGCGGCGACGCTTGCGCTCGGCGCATCGCTGATTGTCGGCGGCTGCGGAGGATCGAATACGGCGGAGCGTCCGAAGGACGAGATCGTCTATGTCAACTTCCGCGATACGCGTGACCTCAACCCGCATCTGTTCGCGGGTGAGATGTACGCACAGAAGCTGCTCTACGATACGCTCATCACCATCAATCCGGACGGCACCTATGCGCCCTCACTTGCGACGAGCTGGGAGATCAGCCCCGATGGGCTGACGTATACGTTCAAGATCCGCGAGGGCGTTAAATTCACGGACGGCGAGGTCTGCGATGCGCAGGCAATCCTCGCGAACTTCAATGCACTGAACGGTTTCAAGGAGCGTTACAAGTGGACGTTCCTGCAGGTGCTCGATCACTTCGAGGTGCCCGACAACAATACGTTCGTCATCAAGCTGAAGGAACCGCGCGGTGCGATGATGACGGAGCTCGGCGTCCTGCGTCCGTTTGCGATGTGCTCGCCGAAGGTCATGAAGAACGGCCTGACGAAGGACGGCGTGACGGATTATATCGGCACGGGTCCGTATAAGCTCGTCGAGCACGTCACGGACGAGTATGCGGTATTTGAGCGCAACGAAGACTACTGGGGCGAGAAGCCCGCGATCCGCAAGATCACGGTCAAGGTCATTCCCGACAACCAGACGCGTCTGCTTGCGCTTGAAAAGGGCGAGATCGACCTCATCTTCGGCAAGAATATGATCGACGGCGATGCGGTCAAGAAGTTCTCGAATATGAAGGGGTATAAGACGGCACTCTCCTCGCCCGCCTCGACGCGAGAGCTCGTGCTCAATACGACGAACCCCATCCTGAACGACCTGAATGTCCGCCGTGCACTCAACTACGCGACGAACCGCCAGGCAATTTCGGAGAATATTTTCTACGGTTTTGAGCCGCCCGCAGAGACGCTCTTTGCAAAGAATGTGCCGTATGCGAACATCGACGTGATGGAGTACAAGTACAACGCGGATACCGCAGGTCAGCTCCTTGAGCAGGCAGGGTGGAAGTTGGGCGCAGACGGTGTGCGCGAGAAGAACGGGCAGAAGCTCAGTCTCAACCTCCTCTACAACGTCGACTCGGTCATGGAAAAGACCATCTCGGAGTACCTGCAGGCAGAGTATGCGAAGTTCGGCGTACAGCTCAACATCGCAGGACAGGAAGAGCAGTCCTACCGTGACAACATGAAGGCGGGCAACTTCGACATCATCTTCAACATCGTCTGGGGAATGCCGTACGATCCGATGTCTTCGCTCGCGGGCATGACTGAGCCCGTCTACGGTGACTATGCTGCACAGCAGGGCATTCCGACGAAGGCGGAGATCGACCGCAATATCCTCATGGCAAACAAGGATACGACCGATGCCGCGCGTCAGGAGCACTACAGCTATGTGCTGAAGCAGTTCGCGGAGCAGGCTGCCTATATCCCCATCACATACGAGGTCAACAAGGCAATCTATCGTGAGGGGCTTGAGGGAGTTCAGTTCACGTCTTCGCAGTATGAGGTGCCTTTCTGGCTCATGAGCTGGAAGTAATTATTTTTGGATGAGGAGGACTGTCGCGGCAAGCGCGGCAGTCCTTTTCCTGCGTTCTATGCGCAATAGAAATGGTGTGACTATGAAACAGTATATCATTCGGCGCGTTCTGCTGACGATTCCGCTGCTCTTTGCGATTTCGTTCGTCTGCTTCGCGCTCATCAGTCTCATCCCCTCCGATCCCGCCGAGGTGGCACTGCGCGTGCGGCAGATCCCCGTCATCAGCGACGAGATGATCGCCGAGACACGGGCGGAGCTGGGGCTGGACAAGCCGTATCTCATCCGCTATCTCACGTGGGTGTGGAATGTACTGCACGGGGATTTCGGCTTCAGCTATGTCAACCCGCTGCGCAGCGTCGCGGATGAGCTGCTGCGATGTCTGCCGGCGACGCTCGAGCTGGCAGGGGCGTCGCTCGTTCTCGTCATCCTGATCTCGCTGCCCGTCGGATTCCTCTGTGCGGTCTACAAGAACACGCTGATTGACAAGGCTGTGCGTCTCTTTGTCTTTATGACGACGGCGATGCCCGCATACTGGATCGGTCTCCTCCTCATGTGGCTGGTCGCCATCGAGATGAACCTCCTGCCGACGAGCGGGAACAAGGGCTTCGACTCGCTCATCCTGCCTGCCTTCACCGTGGCTCTGACGTACATTTCGACGTACATCCGTCTGATCCGCAACAATATGCTCGAAAATATGAAGCAGGACTATGTGAAATACGCGCGCGTGCGTGGCATCCGTCAGCGTGTGATCCTCGTGAAGCACATCCTGCGGAACTCGCTGCATACGTGCTTTGTCGCAATCGGTATGAGCATCCCGCAGCTCATCGCAGGGACGATCGTCGTCGAGAATGTCTTTGCGTGGCCGGGGCTCGGAACGCTCTGCATCAAGTCGATTTTCAATCGGGACTATCCCGTCATTCAGATGTATGTGCTGTTCATCGGCGTTCTGTTTGTCATGTTCAATCTGATTTTCGACATTTTACAGACACTCGCCGATCCGCGTGTGAGAGAGGGGGAGTAACGTGCTCGACAGATTTCTGCACAACCGCACGGCGATGGGGACGACGATCTTCCTCGGTATCATTGTGCTTCTTGGCATCCTCGCACCGTGGATCAGCCCGCACGACCCCTACGCGAACAACATCGCGAACAAATTTGCCGGCTTTAGCTGGGAGTATCCGCTCGGCACGGATCAGCTCGGCCGCTGCATTCTCTCGCGCATGCTCGACGGCATTCGCCCGACGCTCGGGCTTGCCGCGCTCACGATGCTCGGCACGATCGGCCTTGGTGCGTTTATGGGGCTGTGTGCCGGCTACTTCCGCGGGGCGGTGGACGAGGTCATCATGCGCATCGTCGATGTCATGCTCTCGTTCCCGAGCCAGATCATGGTGTTTGCCATTGTCGCACTCCTCGGCGTGGATGTTTGCAACATCATTCTCGCGCAGGTGTTCATCAAGTGGGCATGGTATGCGCGTATGATCCGTACGGGTGTCATTCAGCACCGCGACAAAAACTTTATCTCGTTCAGCCGCGTGGTCGGTACGAGCAACAGCTTCATCCTCATGCGCCATCTGCTGCCCTCGATAGCGGCGGATCTCGCCGTCCTCGCGAGCCTTGACATCGGCTGGGCGATCATCAACATCTCGACGATGTCCTTCCTCGGTCTCGGCGTGCAGGCACCGATCCCCGAATGGGGTGCGATGCTCAACGAGGCAAAGAACGTCCTCACGACGAACCCCATCCAGATGCTCGCGCCCGGTATCGCCATTGTCTCCGTCGTCACGGCGTTCAACCTGCTCGGCGACGCCATCCGCGACGTGCTCGACCCGAAGGAGGTGCGCTCATGAGTGAAGGAAAAAACGTCATTGAGGTCAAGAACCTGCGGGCTGTCGTGCATGAGGAGGGGAAGGACATCACCCTGCTCCATAACAGCAGCTTCGTCGTTCGTGAGGGCGAAAGCCTCGGCATCCTCGGCGAGTCGGGCAGCGGCGAGTCCACGACGGGGCGTGTGCTCGCGGGACTGTTGAAACCGGATTCGGGTGTTGTGCTCATTGAGGGCGAGGATGTCTATGCGGGCAGCGAGGGGCGCGAACATCTCAGAAATCGTCTCTCCATCGTCTTTCAAGACTATACGACGAGTGCAAATCCACGCTTCACCATCCGTCAGGTCATCGGTGAGGGCATCGCCGTCGGTGCGCGAAAGTCGGGAGAGAAGATCGACTATGCCGAGGAGACGGCACGGCTTCTCAGGCTTGTCGGACTGGATGAGAGCTTTGCGAAGCGGTTCCCACATGAGCTCTCGGGCGGGCAGCTGCAGCGCGTCTGCATTGCGCGGGCGATTGCGTGCCGGAGCGAGCTAATCCTCTTTGACGAGGCGGTGTCTTCTCTCGACGCGCATACGCAGGTACAGATCATGGATCTCCTGCTCAACCTCAAGGAGAAACTCGGTCTGACCTATATTTTCATCACGCATGACCTCACCTCCATCACCTACTTCTGCAGCCGCGTCATCTTCCTCAAGGACGGCAGTGTTGTCGCGGATTCGCCCGTCAGCGAGCTGTCGAAACTCGACGTGCCCTATGCAAAAGAATTGCTCGGTGCGGTGCTTGATTTTAACGCAGAGAGTGCGTAGCAGAATTTGCCACTTGTCGGAAATGCACCGACAGGTTAAAATGGGAAGGGAAGATTGGATTATTAGAAGAGGAGAGAGACTATGAGTTCACTGCACATTGCCGCCGAAAAGGGAGAGATCGCCGAGCGCATCCTGCTGCCGGGGGATCCGCTGCGCGCGAAGTTTATCGCGGAGAATTTCCTGGAGGGGGCGAAGGAGTACACATCCATCCGCAATATCCTCGGCTACACAGGTACGTACAAGGGCATTCCCATCTCCGTACAGGGCACGGGTATGGGCATGCCGTCGATCTCCATCTATGTGAATGAGCTGATGGACTACTACGGCGTTCAGAAGCTCATTCGCGTCGGCACCTGCGGCGGTATGCACGAGAAGGTAAAGCTGCGCGACGTATTCATCGCGCAGGGCGCAACGACGGACTCGGGCATGATTCGGAGCATCTTTGGCGGCTCGATCAACTATGCACCGCTCGCGGACTATGAGCTGCTCTCCGCCGCTGTGGAGAATGCAAAGAAGCTGAACCTCCCCGTGCGCGTCGGCAATGTCATCTCCGTCGACCGTTTCTACGATGAGGAGATCGACAATGCGAAGCTGCGTCAATACGGTGTGCTCGCGGTCGAGATGGAGGCGGCGGCACTCTATACACTCGCGGCGAAGTACGGACGGCAGGCACTCGCGCTCTTCACCGTCAGCGACCATCTCGTCACGGGCGAGAAGTGTACGGCAGAGGAGCGGCAGACGACGTTCAACGATATGATCAAGATCGCACTTGAGACAGTGATTGGCTGAAAATCTTCATGAGAGACCTTGTGAAAGTGAGGTCTCTTTTTTGATTCCGAAACCTATAAATTTTTTATCTTTCAAAAGAAAACGTTTGCTTTTTGAAAAATGATGGAGTATAATGAAAAACGTAAGAAAGAAAACGTTTACTTTTCTGAAGAGCTTTTCCATTTTACTGTTTTCAAGAGTTGTTTATGGGAAACGCATCTATTTCCCATGATGAAGGAGGGAGTCACATGGAGGAGAAGAAATTCATCCTCACAATCAGCCGTCGGTATGGCTGCGGCGGACGGGAACTCGCGAATATTCTCGCGGAGAAGCTGGGCGTTCATCTTTACGATCGACAGATCGTTCACCTCGCAGCGGCAAAGCTCGGCATCAACGATCTGCATGAGAAGGAACTGCTCGAACTTGAGAACACGGTGAAGCCGCTTGCCTCGCGCTTCATTCCGTTCCACTCGTTTGGCATGGCGATGGGCGAGTCCAGTCAGGGGATGTTCATGGCGGAGTCGAATGTCATCCGCAAACTTGCCGATGACGGTCCGTGTATCTTTCTCGGGCGTTGCGCGGACTATGCGCTCCGGAAGCGCGACGATGTATTTTCCATCTTCGTCTGTGCGGACGACGACTACCGTGAGGAGCGCGGACGTACGGTCTATGAGGGCAAGACGCTCAAGGAGATGGATCGCGAGGACGAGAAACGCGCGCGCTACTATGACTACTATACGGGGCGCAAGTGGGGCGACGGCGCACACTATGACCTCGTTGTGAATGCGGGGCGTGCGCCGCTCGCGCAGATTGCGGACGGCATCATTGCCTACATCCGCACGGTCAAAGGCTGAGGAGGGCTTCCCATGTCGGACAAAAAGAGCAAGTTCTGGCCGCGCATCGCGTATTCCTGCGGCACTTTCGGACATGATGTGTTCTATGCAATGCTCGGTACATACTTCATGATCTTTGTCACGAGCAATCTGTTCCACTCTGACAATCACGAGCACGATGCCTATATGATCGGCATTGTGACGACGATCATCCTTGTACTGCGCATCGGTGAACTCTTTATTGATCCTTTTATCGGCAATACGATTGACAAGACGAAGACGCGTTGGGGCAAGTTCAAGCCGTGGGTCATCGTGGGCGCGTTTGTCGCAGCGATCACGCTGGCGATCCTCTTCACGGACATGGGCGGGCTAACGGTATCGAATCCGATGCTCTACCTCATTCTCTTTGCAGTTCTCTATCTCATCATGGACGTGTTCTACTCGGCAAAGGACGTTGCGATTTGGTCGATGATTCCCGCGCTCTCGTTCGACTCGCGTGAGCGCGAGGTGACGGCGACCTACGCGCGTATCGGCTCGGTGTTTGGCGGTCAGCTGGTCACGGCGATCGTCATGCCCGTCGTGCTCTACTTCTCTCTCAACGAGAATGGCGGCGCGGGCGACTCTGCGGGGTGGTTTGCGTTTGCGGTCATCGGCGGTGCCATCGCAACGCTTGGCGCGATCATCCTCGGTCTTGGGACGAAGGAAGAGGACTCTGCCCTGCGTGAGAACAAGACCGAGACCTCGTTCAAGGATGTGTTCTCGATCCTCATCAAGAATGATCAGCTGCTCTGGGTGGCGATTGCGTATCTTGTTTTCGGTCTTGGGCAGAATGTCATCAATAATTTCAACCTCTATTATTTTATCTATGTGCTCGGCGACGCGAAGCAGTTCTCGTTCCTCGGCATCATCAACGTCATCATCGGCTTGCTCGCCGTGGCACTCTTCCCGACGCTGACGGAGAAGTTCAGCCGTCGGAGGCTCTTCTTCGGTTCGGTTGCCGTGATGCTCGTCGGTATCGTACTCTATGCGGTGGCGGGCACGAGCGTTGTTATGACGCTTTTTGCCGCAGGTCTCTTTGCCCTGCCGCAGCCGCTGGTCTTCCTCGTCGTGCTCATGACGATCACGGATACGGTCGAGTATGGGCAGCTGAAGCTCGGCCATCGTGATGAGGCGCTTGTCCTCTGCGTGCGTCCGCTGGTGGACAAGCTCGCGGGTGCGATCACAAGCGGCATGATCGGCATTACGGCGATCTGGGTCGGCATGACGACGGGCGCAACGGCGGCGACGATTACGCCGGAGAACCTCTTCAACTTCAAGCTCGTCATGTTTGCGCTTCCGTTCGTTCTCATTCTGCTCGGTGCGATTATCTACCGTGCGAAGGTGACGCTTACGGAGGCGGAGCATGCACGCATTGTGGAGGAACTCGAGGAGAAATGGGATGAAATGAATCAGTAATCTGTGTTAATATGGGGAAAGCGGTCGGTGTCGGCCGCTTTCTTTGCAGAAATGGAGGTCTTGATATGAGCGGCTTCGATTTTGGGAAACTGAAAGACCCGCAGTATTTTGCGGAGAACCGCCTGCCCGCGCACAGCGACCATATCTTCTACCGCGATGAGGCGGAACTGGCACGCGGCGTGTCCTCGTTCTACCGCACACTCGGCGGGATATGGCACTTTGCCTATGCGCGGAATACGGCACTCATCCCGCAGGGGTTCGAGGCGATGGACTATGACTGTCATGACTGGGAAACAATTCATGTGCCCGCACACATCCAGATGCAGGGGCACAGTGTACCGCATTATACGAATACGACGTATCCGTGGGACGGACACGAGAGCATCGCGCCGGGTGAGATTCCAACGCGCAGCAATCCCGTCGGCTGCTATGTGAAGTATTTCAACGTGCCCGAGGACTGGGAAAATGTGTTCATCTCCTTTGGTGGCGTGGATGCGGCACTCGCGCTTTTCCTCAACGGGCATTTTGTCGGCTACAGTGAGGACAGCTGCACGCCTGCGGATTTTGATCTGACGCCGTATCTTGTGACGGGCGAGAATAAGCTGGCGGCGATGGTGTTCCGCTATGCGAGCGCGAGCTGGCTTGAGGATCAGGATTTCTGGCGGTTCTCGGGAATCTATCGCGATGTTCTGCTCTACACGAAGCCGCAGCACCATATCGAGGACATCGAAGTCCGTGCAATCCCCGTTCATAACTATGTGGATGGTCAACTCTCTATTCGTCTCTCGTTCGGTGATGCGGGGGATAAGGGCGTTATGCTCGATCTCTATGATGCGGACGGCGCCGAGGTGCTGCAAGTCAATGAATGTATCGAGGGGGAGGCGTACGAGCTTTCGGCGGACATCGCGGGAGTTCATCTGTGGAGTGCGGAGGAGCCGTACCTCTACCATGCCGTTCTCTGCCTCTATGACGCGGGCGGCCTCCTACAGGAGGTCGTGCGCGTACACGTCGGCTTCCGTGAATTCTGCATGAGGGACGGGCTGATGCAGATCAATGGCAAGCGCATTGTGTTCAAGGGGGTGAACCGACACGAGTTTGACTGCGATCACGGGCGTGCGATGAATCCCGCGCTCTTTGCGCAGGATCTCATTGCCTTGAAGCGTGTGAACATCAATGCGATCCGTACATCGCACTATCCGAACAGCAGCCGTCTCTACGAGCTGTGCGATGTTTATGGGTTCTATGTCATCGACGAGACGAATCTTGAGACGCACGGCTCGTGGATGAAGAATGGCGCGTGTGTAAAGGACGCGGATACCCTGCCCGGGGATCATGCGGCGTGGCTGCCCGCCGTGCTCGACCGTGCGCAGTCGATGTACGAGCGCGACAAGAACCATCCGAGCATCCTCATCTGGTCGTGCGGCAACGAGTCCTGCGGCGGGCGTGACATCTACGAGATGAGTGAATACTTCCGCCGCGTCGATCCGACGCGCCTCGTTCACTACGAGGGAATTTTCTGGGATCGCAGCTATCCCGCGACGAGCGATATGGAGAGCCAGATGTATACGAAGGTGGCGGACATCGAGGCGTTCCTCAAGGAGCACAGGGACAAGCCCTTTATCTGCTGCGAGTATACGCACGCGATGGGGAATAGCTGCGGCGGCATGCACAAGTACACGGAGCTGAGCGAGCGCGAACCGCTCTATCAAGGCGGCTTTATCTGGGATTTCGGCGATCAGGCAATCCGTCGGCGCGGGCGGTACGGTGAGGACGTATTTCTCTACGGTGGCGACTTCGGCGACCGTCCGTCGGATTACAATTTCAGCGGCAACGGCATTTTCTTCGCCGATCGCCAAGGGACGGCAAAGCTGCAGGATGTGAAGTTCAACTATCAGAATTTTACCCTGCGCCCCACATGGGACGGTGTGGAGATTGTGAATAAAAGCCTGTTCACGAATGCGGATCGCTACGAGATGCGCCTTGCTCTCGCTGTGGATGGGTGTGAGGTCTGGCAGCGGCGTATGCCGGCGCCCTTTGTATCGCCGGGAGAAACGCGCTGTGTGCCCTGCGCCGTACCCGCATTCGGCAGCGGGGAACACGTCCTGACAGCGTCTCTTGTACTTGCACGGGAGGAGCGTTGGGCACCTGTGGGGCATGAGGTTGCATTCGGTCAGACGATTCTGCCGGCATGGACGGGCGACGCGTTGCAGATCCGCGATGTCGTTGCGGCGTGTCCTTCCGCACCTGTTTATGCACCGCTCGTGGAGAACGGAAGTCTGCGCGTGGTGCAGGGGGACATCAATCTCGGCGTGCAGGGGGCGGGTTTCTCCGTTCTGTTCTCGAGTGCGCAGGGCAATCTCGTCTCCTATCGCTATGGCGGGCGGGAGCTGATCGAGGAGCTGCCGCAGCCGTCGTTCTGGCGTGCGCCTGTTGACAACGACTACGGCAGCGGACGTATGACGGATTGTGCGCAGTGGAAGCTCGCGAGCCTCTATCGCCGCTGTACACGCATCGAGTACAGCGTGGACGGCGCAGCGTTTACGGTGGTGGATGGTTTCTTTGGCAGACAGGAGGAATGCCGCGCACAGAGCGTTACGGTACGATTTACCTATGCGCTCGCAGGGTCGCCCGCAGCAACCTGCACCGTCACCTATACGGTGGATGCGACGGGGGCGCTCCGCGTTGCACTCGACTATGAGGCGGCAGAGGGACTGCCCGAGATGCCGGATTTTGCGATGCTCTTTACGTTCCCTGCGGACTATGACCGCGTACGCTTCTATGGGTACGGTCCGAAGGAGAACTACATCGACCGCTGCGAGGGCGCGCGTCTCGGCATCTACGAAACGACGGCGGCAGAGGAGGTCGAGCCGTATCTGCGTCCGCAGGAGACGGGCAATCATCGCGGCGTGCGCTGGATCGAGGTCAAGGATCGCAGCGGACACGGGATTCGCCTTGCGAGTGATGTGCCGTTCGAGGCGTCGGCGCTTCCGTACAGCGCGCATGAGCTTGAGAATGCGCGCCATGCGTACGATCTGCCGCGCCCGCAGCACACGTATCTGCGTGCATCGGCGGGGATGTGCGGCGTGGGCGGCGACGACAGCTGGGGCGCACCAGTGCTTGCGGAGTATGTGCAGAAAAACGCAGTGCGGCATCTGGCGTTTACGCTGAAGGGGATTTGATTTAGTTATTCGCCATGCACACTCCACGCGAATCTGTAGTTGCGCAAGTGATCGTGCGCTTGTACGCTTAAATACCGTCGGACTTCTTAAACGCGCTT
>CALALM010000215.1 GCA_937925565.1 uncultured Centipeda sp. | reverse complement strand
AGTTCTCATCATCTCGGATAAATACAAGGAGATTGCCGAGAGCATCATCGATCAGATGCATCGTGGTGTTACGTTTTTGCATGGACAAGGGGCATACACGCGCCGTGAACGAAATGTTGTCTTTGTTGCCGTTGGAACGACACAGGTCGGCAAACTGAAATTCATTGTGCACAACGTCGATCCCCATGCCTTTGTGATCATCATGTCCGCCAATGAGGTCATGGGGCGCGGATTCGGGCGGATCAACCAGAACGATGCCTCGGCGTCGGACGACAATTACGATGAAGATGAAGATAAGGAAAGGAGATGAACCAATATGGAGGTAACTTATTTGCTGAACAGCGGATTTCTCGTCCGTGTGGATGACGTTCTGCTTGTCTTTGACGCATTCGATGACCCTGCAGGCGTGCTCCCACAGACAGTGAACAGAGAAGATTATACGCATCTCTATTTTTTTGCTTCTCATGCGCACTTTGACCACTTCAATCCGATGATCGCACGCTATGCCGAAAAGACGCAGCGCTATCTTCTGAGTGAGGATATACGGTCGAATCCGGGAGCCGCACGCATGCCGGCGGAGCAGGTGAGCTGGATCGGACTCTATGACGCGTGGCAGGATGACTGCATCGCGGTCAAATCCTTTGCCTCGACGGATGAGGGGACATCCTTTCTCGTAGAGATAAACGGGAAGCAGATCTTCCATGCCGGTGATTTTAATTGGTGGGATTGGACGGGGGATACCGCAGAGAATCGGAAGCTCGCAGAAAATGCGTTTCGTAAGCAGATGAAGTGTCTTGCGGGACGCTCCTTCGACCTTGCGTTCTTTCCCGTGGACGGACGTCTCGGTCCCTCGATGGAGCGCGGTGCCAAGGTGTTCTGCATGGAAACGAATCCCAAGGCGCTCGTTTCCATGCACTCTGTCGGTTATCCTGCATGGCAGCCGTCTGCGGGATTCTTCGAGGCAGGTCGTGAGATTCCCGTATGGTCACCGACTCGTGCGGGTGAACGGCATACTTTTTGAAATATGAGTTGAAATATAGGAGGGCTTTCGGTAGAATGGGGAAGAAATTTTATCTTCTGGCACTCGGGATTACAGTTGCCGTCATTGCCGTATTATTTATGGCGCACAGCGGAAGTGCCGGGATGTCATTGCTTTTGGATCAGGATCAAAACAAAGGAGAGAGCAGAGCTGTGGCAAACCGCATTGCAGTATTTACGACAAACAAGGGAACCTTCGAGGTGGAACTCTTCGAAGATAAGGCCCCTGTTACGACAAAGAACTTCATTGATCTCGTGGAAAAGGGCTTCTATGACGGGCTGATCTTCCATCGTGTCATCGACGGCTTCATGATTCAGGGCGGCGATCCGAAAGGAGGACCCGGCTACACGATTCCGGATGAGTTCGATCCCTCATTAAAGCACGATGATGAGGGCATCCTGTCGATGGCGAATGCGGGACCCAATACGGGCGGCAGCCAGTTCTTCATCACGCTTGCAGCGACCCCGTGGCTGGACAACCATCATGCGGTCTTTGGCAAGGTCATCGAGGGCATGGACGTGGTGCGCGATATCGGTCATACAAAGACAGGTTACGGTGATCGT
>CALALM010000214.1 GCA_937925565.1 uncultured Centipeda sp. | reverse complement strand
CAGGATACAGCAAGAGGCTCATCATATCTTGTCCGGCAGCAGAAGTCCTTCTTCGCTGAGCAGCTCAATCTCCTCGCCGCGTTCCCGCCGAAGGCGGATATTCTCCCGCCCCCATGCACACATGACGTCAACGATCCGATCTGCAGTCCGTCCATAGTCTGTAATGAAATACTCGACCTTTGGCGGAAGCTGCTCGTAATCAATGCGTCCGACAATGCCGTCGCGCTCCAATTCACGCAGCTGCTGTATCAATACTTTTTCCGATACGCCGGGAATGAGGCGGCGCAGCGCCCCCGTCCTTTTGGGGCCTGACATCAGCAGACAGATGATCAGAGCCTTCCATTTCCCGCCGAGAATTTCCAGTGCAGCCTCAATGCCCAGACGATAAGTTTTCATCGCAAAAGTCCTCCTGGCTCTCATTGTAGCACAGGACTTCTCTTTGATGAACACTTACTTTATTGTGTGTATTTACATCCGATCTGCACCTGATAGAATAGAGACAGCAAATATCTGCAGCAGAAGAAAAGAGGTTTTAAATGAAAGCACTCGTTGTACAGGCACATCCGAACATCGAAGAATCGCGTGTCAACAAGCGGTGGAGAGAAGAACTCGCAAAACACCCCAACGATATTGAGGTGCACGCGCTCTATGAGGAATATCCCGATTGGCAGATTGACGTCGAGAGGGAGCAATGTCTTCTGGAGATCGTATGGCAGTTCCCTCTCTATTGGTACAGCTGTCCGCCGCTCCTCAAGAAGTGGCTCGATGACGTATTCACCTATGGCTGGGCATACGGTTCAACGGGACGCAAACTGGTCGGCAAAAAGTTCGGACTCGCCGTGTCGATCGGAGACAAGGAGACAAATTACACGCGGGCCGGAGATATCGGCTTTTCCGTGGATGAAGTGCTCATTCCCTTCAAAGCAACAGCCGGTCATGTCGGCGCTGATCTTCTGCCGTATTTCGCCTTGTTCGGCGCATCCTTTCAGGTGACGGACGAGGAGATTGCAGAGAGCGCCAAAGCGTATGCCGCGCGTATTCTCCACTGGCAGAGCATGTGAACGAGTCTGTCTGCCGCCGATCAGCGGCAGGCCCTCATGGTCGGCTATGAGGCGGCAGGAAAATAAACTCCAGATGCAAAAACCTCCCGCAGAAATGCGGGAGGTTTTTTCGTTAACGCTTTCCTATTCGTAAGTACCGCACAAAAAAGTGCGTTCTTGCCGCCAAGGCCTCCATGCGCTACCCTTTGAGACAGAAATGGAGGCATCCCTATGAAGACATTGATCATCGCCGCACATCCGAACCTCAGAGAGTCCGTGATCAACAAGCGCTGGCTGGAGGAGCTGGGCAAGCGCCCCGACCGCTGTACGATATACGTCCTTTCCGAGCACTATCCGGATGGGCGAATCGATGCGGAGCAGGAGCATCGGCTCGTCGAGACGCACGGCAGCCTGATCTTCCAATTCCCGATCTACTGGTTTTCCTGTCCGCCGCTGCTGAAAACATGGTTCGACGATGTACTGACGCATGGCTGGGCATACGGGAGAAACGGCGGGGATAAACTGGAGGGACGAAAGGTCGCGCTCGCCGTCACAACGGGCG
>CALALM010000213.1 GCA_937925565.1 uncultured Centipeda sp. | reverse complement strand
TACAATACCCCCAAAAGTTAGATTCCTCAAGTCTAACTTTTGGGGGTCAGGTCATGATGCATCAGCTCTTTTTATTTGTCCATAAGTCCTCATGACAAAGGGCAAGGTCTTTTCGTTGCATATATGAATCCCGTTCGTTATAATGAACCCTGTAAGCGGTCGAAAGGAGGCGGACAGATGGAGCTGACGGCACGTATGCGGGCGATTCTGTCCGCTCTCCTCGCAGCAGACGGCTATGTACCCGCCGAGCGTATCGCCTCTGCCCTCGATGTCAGCGCACGCACCATTACGCGTGAGATGCACGGGCTCGAGATGGCACTGATGCCGTACGGCATCACACTTCTCAGGCGTACGGGCGCGGGCTTTATGCTGACGGGGGATAAGGCGGATCTGACGCGGCTAAGGACGCAGATCTCCAAGGCAAATGTACGCGGGGAACTGACCCCCGATCAGCGGCGTTCGATTCTCGTGACGCGTCTCCTCATGGCGGATGAGCCGCTCAAACTCTTTGCACTGGCACGCATTCTGGACGTGACGGACAGCACCGTCAGTCACGACCTCGATCGGCTTCAGCCGTTTCTGGCGGAGCAGGGAATTACGCTTGTACGCCGTCCCGGACTCGGGGTTTACGTCGAGGGAGCGGAGCGGGACATCCGCAGTGCACTCGTCCGCATCATCCACGACCATGTAGATGAAGTGGAGCTGCTCGCGCTCGTCGCCGACGACGGTGTGGAGGGAGCGGCATCAGCAGCGGATCGGGCTCTGCTCGGTCTCGTCGACGGGGCACAAATACGGACGATTGATGATATCGTTGCCGAGGAGACGCAGGGGCGGGATATCCCTGATACCGCGCGTGTCGGGCTGGTCGTCCATCTCGCGCTTGCCGTGCGGCGTATGCAGCAGCACGATGCGATTGTGATGGATGCGGGGACGCTCATAGAGTTGCGCCGCACGGAGGAATTCGCGGCAGCACGCATGATTGCGGCACAGTTGGGCAAAGTATTTTCCCTCTCCGTCCCCGAGGCAGAGGTCGGCTACATCACGATGCACCTCCTCGGTGCGCGCGGTACGGCTCTTCCTGCAGGGGCAGGGCGGGTGGATAACTTCCGCCTCGTACAGATTGCGCAGTCGATCATGCGTCTCGCCTCCGAAAAGAGCTGCGCGCCACTCATCAGAAGCCGTACACTGCTCTCGGGTCTGGTGAATCACCTCGCCCCGGCACTGCACCGGCTGAAACTCCACATGGATATCCGCAATCCTCTGCTCGCACAGATGGAGACGGAGCATCCGGAACTCATGGAGCTCGCGCGGTACTCCACGCGCATGATGGAGGAGGAGGCCGGGGCACCCCTTCCCGCCGATGAGATTGCGTACATTGCCATTCATATCGGCGCAGCACTGACGGAGGCGGGCGGGGATCGACCGATCGTGCGTGTGCTCGTCGCGTGTCCGACAGGACTCGGTACGAGTCGTCTGCTCGCGAGCCGCATTCGTCGCGCCTATGAGCGGATTCGCGTCGTCGGGGAACTCTCCTCCCTTGCGCTCACAGCGCATGAGATCACGCAGCGCTCGGCGGATTTTGTTGTGTCGACCGTACCGCTCCCACCGCTTCCCGTGCCCGTCGTCGTCGCGAGTGCGTTTCTGACCGCATCGGATCGGGCACGGATCGACGCCGTTCTCGCCGCCTGTGCGCCGCATATGGTCACAGAGTCAGCGGAAAAGCCACATTTCACAAAGGCGATGGCAGCGATTCACCGTCTGAGCGGTGTGATTCACGATCTGCTCGTGGGCTTTCGCCTGCAGGGGGACGTGCGGGTGCAGACGCTCCCGCAGCTGGCAGAGGCGGCGGCGCGTCTCCTCATTCCCGAGGAGCCGTCTGCGGCAGCATTTGCGGCGGCACTTGTTCGCCGTGAGAAAATCGCGCCCACATGGATCGCACCACAGATGCTCCTCCTCCATGCGGCATCGACGGCACTTGATGAAGCGCGCTTCGGCGTTCTTCGTCTCGCTCAGCCGCTTCCCTACGGTGCGGACGCAGTACGTACGGCACTCGTCATGCTTGCTCCGACAGAGACAGCAGCGGCAAAGCAGCTCCTTGGGACGATCTCGGTGCAGACTGCGGAGCGTCCGAGCTTCAAAGATATCCTCGCGTATGGGGACGCGGATGAGATACGCCGTGCACTGGAATACGTTTTTGAAGAGCATTTCCGTGAAAGATTGGAAGAGCTCTTGTAGATAATTTTTTGGGGTCTATTTTAGAAGGGGGATTATGATGAGTAAACAAGGTGGAGGGGCACAGGAGGCCATGCAGAAATTTGGCCGCTTCCTGTCCGGAATGGTGATGCCGAACATCGGCGCATTTATCGCATGGGGATTTCTGACAGCACTCTTTATCCCGACGGGATGGATGCCGAACGAATACCTCGCTCAGGTCGGCGGCCCCATGAGCAAGTGGCTGATTCCTCTGCTCATCGGCTACAGCGGCGGCGCAGCAATCTACGGGCATCGCGGCGGCGTCATGGCGGCGATCGCGACATCGGGCATCATCGCGGGTTCGGATATCCCGATGTTCCTCGGCGCGATGATTATGGGGCCTCTGGGCGGCTACATCATCAAGAAGTTTGACGATGCCATTCGTGACAGCATTCCGGGCGGCTTTGAGATGCTGGTCAACAATTTCTCACTCGGCAT
>CALALM010000212.1 GCA_937925565.1 uncultured Centipeda sp. | reverse complement strand
AGTACGGGGATATGGACATCGCGCTTGACACGTTCCCCTATACGGGCGGCATCACGACCTGTGAGGCACTCTCTATGGGGGTGCCGGTCGTGACGCTCCGTGGGGAGAGCCACGGGGCGCGCTTCGGGGAGAGTCTGCTCATCAACGCAAATCTGCCCGAGCTCGTCGCCGCCGTGCCCGAGGACTACGTTCGGATCGCCGCCGCACTTGCCTCCTCGCCGGAGACGCTGCGTCTGCTGCGCGGGAATCTGCGCACGATCCTCGCGCGCGCGCCGCTGACGGATGCACATAGGTACGTGCACGATGTGGAGGCGGCATATGCGGAGATGTGGGAGAGATTTGTGCAGAATTGACGAATGCGGGACAGAGCCGTATTCTAAACATAGAAAAGGCGCTGCCGGTAAACGGTCAGCCCCAACAGTTTTTGCAGATAAGAAACCCGCCAATCCGTTGGAGTCAGATGGTGGGTATCTTTTTACAAATGTGCTTTCAACGCAAAGAACCGCCGCCGAAGGAGATTCATCCTTCGGCGGCGGTGTTTTCTTTTCTGTTATGTGGTCAGCCGACCGTGTGCCCCAGCAGCTCGCGCGTATGGGCGGCGACGTCCTCGGGGGTGATGTCCGTGCGGCGTGCAACGCCGGTGTCGAGCGCAGCCTTTGCGACGGCGGCGGCGACGGTCGGGGCGACGCGCGGGTCGAGGGGGCTCGCGATGATGTTGGTCTCGTTGAGTTCAAAGTCGGGGATGAGGGATGCGATGGCGCCGGCAGCGGCGATCTTCATCTCCTCGTTGATCTCCTTGGCACGCACGTCAAGCGCACCGCGGAAGATGCCCGGGAAGGCGAGGAGGTTGTTGACCTGGTTCGGGAAGTCGGAGCGACCGGTGCAGACGATGCGTGCGCCCGCCGCCTTTGCCTCGTCGGGCAGGATCTCGGGTACGGGGTTCGCCATTGCCATAATGACGGGATCCGCGTTCATGCTCTTGATCATCTCGGGGGTGAGGCTGCCGGGGGCGGAGACACCGATAAAGATGTCTTTGTCCTTTACGATCTGTGCCAGCGTTCCCTTTTCCTTTTGGCGGTTGGAGACCTTGGCAAGGCTGTCCTTGTACGGGTTCATGTTCTCTTTGCGTCCCTCGTAGATGGCACCGGTGGTGTCGCAGAGGACGACGGTCTTGATGCCGTAGGAGAAGAGGAGACGTGCGATCGCCTGTCCCGCCGCGCCCGCGCCGTTGATGACGATCTTCGCCGTGCGCAGATCCTTGTCGAGGAATTTGTACGCGTTGAGGAGTGCGGAGACGACGACAATGGCGGTGCCGTGCTGGTCGTCGTGGAAGACGGGGATGTCGAGGGTCTTTTTGAGCGCATTCTCGATGTCAAAGCACTGAGGTGCCTTGATGTCCTCGAGGTTGATGCCGCCGTAGGTGGGGGCGATCAGCTGGCAGACCTTCACCACGTCTTCGACCTTCGGACTGTTCACG
>CALALM010000211.1 GCA_937925565.1 uncultured Centipeda sp. | reverse complement strand
AGAATCAGTTCGGTGGCCAATCCATTACTTCCATGGCACTCGACCTCTCGAAAAAGTGGGCACGCATCGAATCCTACGGCCCGAAACTCGTGGAAAACATCACACAGGCGATCAGCCGCGACATTCTCTGTTATGCCATGCAGACGCTGCGAACGATGGATATTGTCGCGCACGTCCATGATGAAATCATCATCGAATGCGATGAACGCACCTCACTATCTGCCGTTTGTGAGCAGATGGCGCGAACCCCGCCATGGGCAGACGGGCTCCTGCTTCGCGCCGATGGTTTTGAATGTAATTTCTATCAGAAAGACTAAAAAACGTCCTTTTTCACCTCCTGCCAAGGCTACCTTGCAGGAGGTGTTTTTGCTATGACAGAAGAACAGAAACAACAAATCCACGTGCTGCGCAGAGATGGCCTCGGATATAAAAAGATTGCCCTGCTGATGGGCATATCTGTCAATACGGTGAAGTCCTTTTGTCGCAACAACGAACTGACGGGGAATCGTTCATTTGCTGTGTGCCTTGCTTGCGGAAAGCCTCTGGTCCAGATACCAAAGAGAAAGCAGCGGAAGTTCTGTTCGGTTCAGTGCCGGGAGACATGGTGGAGCAGAAATCGTGACAAAGGAAATAAGCCTACGGGCGAAACCTGTCGCTGCGCTCATTGCGGCAGGATATTTTCTGCCTATCGGCGTGAGCATCGGAAGTATTGCTCCCATGCCTGTTATGTCGCGGAGCGGTTTCAAGGCGGTGGTGTCCATGCGTAAAGACCAGTACCGCGCGGATATGCTCTACCACATGTCTCTCTCCGTAGCAAAGACCATGCGGGCAAAGGGGCTCATCACAGCGGATGAGTATGCTGAAATCGACAGCATGCTCCTTGCAAAATATCAGCCGTATCTTGGTAGGCTTATCTCGGAAAATGCTTGATAAATCCGCTTTGTAGAGCAATATATAGTAGAAGAAAGGAGGTTGATAGAGTGGCAGAGGTAAGAAAAATCGAGCCCGTTGTTACTGCCCTAAAGCAGAGAAAGCGTGTAGCGGCGTATGCCCGTATCTCGATGGAATCGGATCGGCTGAACCACTCGCTTTCCGCGCAGATCAGCTATTTCAGCGAACTTATCCAAAGGAATCCTGAATGGATTTATGTCGGCGTTTATGCAGACAGCGGAATCTCCGGCGGCGACATCCGACGCAGAGCAGAATTTCAGCGTCTCATCGACGACTGCAATGCCGGGAAAATAGACATTGTTCTCTGCAAGAGCATTTCGCGGTTTGCCCGCAGCACGGTTGATCTATTGGAAACCGTGCGCCATCTAAAGTCCATCGGCGTAGAAGTGTGGTTCGAGAAGGAGAATATACATACCCTCTCGTCTGACGGTGAACTTTTACTCAGCATTTTGGCAGGCTTTGCGGAAGAGGAAAGCCGCAGTCAGTCCGAGAATGCCAAATGGGCGATCCGGAAGAAATTCGAGCGAGGGAAGCAATGGCATGTCGCAGCTTACGGTTATCGTTGGAATGGAGAAACCTTCGTTGTCTGTGAGGAGGAGGCAAAGGCTGTCCGCGTCATATTCGATAACTTCCTAAAGGATGTCCCTCTTGGGCGCACAGCAAAATGGCTCAAGGAGAACGGACATGCCTGTTCGATACCGTTCATCCACTATGTTTTGGAGAATCCGGTTTACATCGGCGATGTCATCCTTCAGCGGTATTTTACGGAGAATCCTCGGACGCACAAAATTTTCAAGAACACAGGGCAGCTTCCGCGCTACCTCGTCACCGATAATCACGAACCGATCATCGAGCGCGAGACGTTCGAGAAGGTACAGGAGAAAATCAAGACGAGCTACGAGTTCAACCCGGCGGCACACCGCATTGTAAAGCCAAGCTGTTTCTCGGCAAAAATCATCTGCGGAAGATGCGGCGCACACTTCGTCAAGGGCGTGACCAAAACCAACAGGCATGACGGCTTGCAGGAGCATTGGTTTTGCTACGGCAAAATTCACAAGCGAATGTGCGATGCAAGGAACATCCGTGGGTATCGTCTGTGGGAGGCGTGTCGTGAGGTTCTGGGGTTATCCGAATTTGATGAGGATGTGTTTGCCAAGACCGTGGAGAAGATTCTCACCACAGATACGGACAGTCTCGTCTTCCATTTTTATGATGGCACGGTGAAAACCGCCCGCATCCATTATTTCAGTCAGGACGAGAAGAAATACACCGACCCGCACAGAAAGCCCTTCGGCTACACATGGAGTCAAAACGGTTATGTGATTGTTCCAAAAGAGGCAGAAGCCGTGCAGTTGGTGTATCAATACTATGCCGAAGGATGGAACATCTCCGACATTTCGCGTGAACTCGAATCCAAGGGCTATCAGAGCATTCGGGGCAGATTTTCCCGCCGTGTGGTAACAACAGTTCTCGACAGTGATTTCTACATCGGCAATCGAACCATCAAGGGACAGTTTACGGAAAGTGGTGTGGATGAGGTTATCGAGAATGACCACGCACCGATTGTCAGCAAAGAACTGTTCGATACCGTCCAAAAGCGGCGGGCGGTTGAACTGAAAAAGCAGGAACGGCGCATTGCCACAAGGAGGCGAATAGACAATGAGAAGCGTAACGGTCATCCCCGCCAGCGTCAATAAATTCTCGGCGCAGCCCTTATCTGCCACAGAAAAGCGTAAAGTTGCGGCGTATGCGCGAGTTTCTACGGATGAGGAGGAACAGCAGACCAGCTATGCCGCCCAATGTGATTACTACGAGCGGTACATCAAGAGTCGTGCGGATTGGGTGTTCGTCAAGGTATATGCCGATGAAGGAATCAGCGGCTGCAATACCCGGAAGCGTGAGGCGTTCAAGGCGATGGTGCAGGATGCTCTGGACGGCAAAATCCAACTGATTCTCACGAAATCCGTGTCGCGCTTTGCGAGAAACACCGTGGACAGCCTCACAACCATACGGAAACTAAAAGAGCATGGGGTAGAGGTGTGGTTTGAGAAGGAGAACCTTAAAACATTTGATCCCAAAGTGGAAATGCTATTGACCATTTTGGCGAGCCTCAGTCAGGAGGAATCCCGCTCCATCTCAGAGAATGTGAATTGGGGCATCCGCAAGAAAATGACGGATGGAAAATTCAGCCTCGGCTACAGCCATTTTCTCGGTTATGACAAAGGCGCGGATGGTTCGCTTGTCATCAACGAGGAAGAGGCAAAGGTGATCCGCAGGATTTACGCGCTTTACATCAAGGGGATGTCCCCTTACGGCATCGCGAAAGTTCTGACCGAGGAAGGAATAAAAACGCCTGGTGGGAAAACACGATGGAGCGACAGCACCGTCAAAAGCATTCTTCGCAATGAGAAATACTGTGGGCGGGCACTTCTCCAAAAGACATTCACCCCGGATTTTCTAACCAAGAAAACTGTCAGGAACACCGGGCAAGTCCCGAGTTACTATGTGGAGCACAGTCACGCGCCGATCATCGACCCGGATGTTTATGACATGGTGCAGCGGATGATGGAGGGGCGCAAGCGGGGGAGGGACAGAATCAGCTCTGTCAGCATTTTCTCGAGCAAACTCAGATGCGGCGACTGTGGTTCTTGGTACGGCTCGAAAACGTGGCACTCCACGGACAAGTACAAACGGGTTATTTGGCAATGCAATCACAAGTTTCGTGGCACGAAATGCAGCACGCCGCATTTTACAGAGGACGAAATCAAGGAACTGTTCGTTCGTGCCGTCAATCTGCTGCTTGCCGAAAAAGAGGAGATTATCTCTACCTACGAAATGATGCGGGACAAGCTGTTCTCCACCACGGCACTTCTCGAGGAGCGCAGGGCACTGGAAAATGAACTGAATGTTACGGCAAGACTGGTGGAGGACTGCATTAAGGAAAATGCCCGTATTGCCCAAGACCAGACGGCATACGAGGAACGCTACCAAAGCCTTGTCGAGCGGTACGAAAGCGCAAAGAAGCGGTATGATGAGATCGTCGAACAGATAAGCGATCGAACAGTCCGGGGCGAACAAGTTTCCATTTTTCTGGGAAAACTCAGAGAACAGGATTTAATCGATACGTTCGATGACGATCTCTGGCTTTCGATGGTGGATTTCATCACCGTGCACGATAAGAGCAAAGTGACCGTCACGTTCAAGGACGGGAGCGAGATAAAACTGGACAGATAAACGACGAGCGGGAGCCGGTGAGACAAGCCGATGCCCGCTCTTTTCTTATTTTGACACCCTGAAAAATGTCAGAGTACAGGGAAAATGTAAGGGTTCAAAGGAAAAATGCCAGCGTATCAAAGTAAGCGTGAAGGGGGAACTCCTTATAACGATTATGTCCAGCCTAGCGCAGGAGGAAAGCCGCAGCATCTCGGAGAACACCACATGGGGCAAGCGCAAGCAGTTCGCCGAGGGCAAGACCAGTGTGGGCTACAGTGCCTTTCTCGGCTATGACAAGGATTTCAAAATCAACGAGGAGCAGGCGAAAGTGGTGAAGCTCATCTACAAACTCTTCCTCGGCGGGCGATCCTTCTACGCTATTACCAAGGAACTGGAGAAACAGGGCATCAAATCCCCGTCGGGAAAGGACAAGTGGTACATCTCCACAGTGCGCTCCATCCTTACAAATGAGAAGTACCGTGGCGATGCACTGATCCAGAAAGAGTATACGGCAGACTTCCTCGATAAGACGCGACGGAAGAACACAGGGGAGATTCCGCAGTACTATGTGGAAGAACATCACGAGGCGATTATCCCGCCGGACTTGTTCGACTTTGTGCAATCGGAGATAAAACGCAGAGAGCAGAACGGGAAGCACAGCGGCGTGAGTATCTTCGCGAACAAGATCAAATGCGGCTGTTGCGGCGGATGGTACGGGGCTAAGGTGTGGCATTCGACGGACAAGTACCGCAGGGGCATCTACCGCTGCAACAAGAAATATGCACACAAGGGAAAGCCGTGCGGCACGAGGCACTTGACGGAGGAGGAAATCAAACAGGCTTTCGTCAAGGCTCTGAACTGCTTGGTGGAAGTCAAAGAGAACGTAATCGCGGAACTCCGCTCCCTAATTGACAGCGTTTGCCAGATGGAGGAGCTGACGGAGGAACGGGATAAAGTAGAGCGGGAACTCCGTGTTTTGGCAGAACGGCTTGAAACACTGATTCGCGAAAACGCACGGGTGGCACAGGATCAGACGGCATATCTGAAACAGGAAAATGAGATTCGTGCGCTCTATATGGAAAAGCAGGGGCATCTGGCGAGGTCGGATGAGCAAATTGCCGCGAGGGAGAGCAAGAGAAACAACTTGGAGGGCATGATTCAAGCGGTATGTGGTATCGACGGGGAGCAGGTTGCGTTTGATGAGGAGCTATGGGGCGGGCTGCTCGATCACATTGAGGTCAAGAAGGACGGACAGATTGTTGTTGTTTTCAAGGGTGGGATTGAGAGCGGCGTTGATGGATGTAGAGGTTTGTTCTATTTAAGGAAATAAAGCGGATGAAGATTGGTACTCTATAGGGGGACATTGGCAGGGAAAAGATGCGCTGAGAGAAGTTGGACTACAGTTATCAGCGTTTCTTACAATACAGTCAACAAATTAATTAAGAAGTGTTATCCTTAAAGCTTTTCGAGTTGTTTTAAATGATCTTGCACTAATGTGTGTGAATACATTTTAGGTTGATCGGAATCACGAACAATTCGCCATAGGATAGCAGCTGCCTTTAATTTTGATTTGAACTTGTCATTTATGGGATCAGCGCAGAAATCTTTTAAGAAGCGGTTCCATTCGCATACAGAAGAATCATACTTTGCATACGTCGATATCCCCTTATATACATTCAACATGTCCTGTATAGTAAACGATGTGTCGTGATCCGCTTTCACCTTTCGCCATGCGGTCGCCATATCTGCTGTAAATTTAAAGGGAGAAACCCTCGTCAGATTTGAGAAATATGTTCTAAACTTTGTGTTGAACGAAAAGTTGCAAGCAAGTAATGGTGTGTCCAAGGAAATCGCTCCAGATGATATCATCTGCTCTTTTTGGGGAGTGGCTTTGACTATGTTCCCTTTAAAGTATTCTGCAATGTTGTGATTGAGATCTTTTTTTACCCCCCTGTGTGCAATTCCAAGCTTTTTGCAAATCTCTACGAGTTCTGTTCGATACCAATAATATTTTATAAACTCCTCATATGAGCGAATCTCATCAAATGCAGGACGCTGTGTCATAATGACATCTCCTCGTAAATAGCAGGTCAGACGAATAGATGTCTATCATTATATCACATTTATGGTATGACACAACGCATGATTTCGAGATGGGGCAGGCGCGTGTCTTTCGGTGTGGCCGCATCACTGTGGTGGAGGAGTGTACGGATGTGACGGGGATGCCACTTTTATCCTTTGCTCATCCCGCAGAGGATCTCTATTGCCGTGTCGATGCACTCTCCTTTGTCGTCGAGATTACGGCACAGGGACGGGATTTCTTTTATAAAGAACACTATCCATCCATGCGACTTGTGGAGGAGAATGGGCGGTACTATATCCATGGATTTTACAATGTGGGCGAGGAGGAGTTCATCGCGGATTACTTTATCCACTATGGGGATGCAGTGCAAACAGTCGAGCCTTTGGCACTCAGAGATGTGATCCGCACAAGACTGCATACGTTGACGGTGCATTATAAGGAGATAGCGTAATTCTTCATTATGTGTAGAGCCTCCCGCATGGGGGCTGCTACAGGCAGATTTTTTCACAAAGAATCATTAGGCAACAAGCCCTCTCTTGTGTTATAATTTTCTTATATTTGAAACGTGGGAGGGAAGACCGTTG
>CALALM010000210.1 GCA_937925565.1 uncultured Centipeda sp. | reverse complement strand
CCTGGTTGCGCCAGGCAGGGGACCGGGACGCGTCGGTCGCCGGGGCGCGCCGGGCCGGGGAATGTGGAAGGATGGCGGTGCCGAGCACCCCGACCGAGGAGGGACGATGTCCGCCACGCCCAAGCCGCCCGAACCGGGACACCTGAACATCGGCGTCGTCTCGGCGGCGTTGATGCTTGATTTTATTCTGCTCAAAGCACACGCGCCCGCATTTGCTGCGACACTTGTCATCGGGTATCTCTCACTCACCGAGTTCATTTCAATTCTTGAAAATATGCAGAGTTCGGGGATTGACGAGGCGGGGGCACTTGTCGAAATGGCACGCCGCAAAGGCGGCATTGGGAAAAGCACGGGCGAGAGCCCCAATGGGAAAGGAGAAAAATAACATGGAACGCATCCTTATCGTAGAGACCTATCTGGACATCGACCACAACCAGCTCACTACGCGGCGCGTGACCGATCAGATCGTGATTCATCACACAGGAAACGCGGTGGACGATGACCTCTCGGCGGCAGAGATCGATGCAAGTCATAAGGGGCAGGGCTGGACATGTATCGGGTATCACTACGTCATCCGCAAGGATGGTACAGTTGAGCAGGGCAGACCGCATTGGACGGTCGGTGCACACGCTTACGGGCATAACAGTCACACCGTTGGCATTCATGTGTGTGGCAATTTTGAGATTGGTGAGCCGACGGATGCACAGATCGAAAGCCTCGCCATGCTACTCGCAAACCTCTGTACTGACTACGGGCTGACGATTGACCGTGATCATATTGTTGGACACCGTGAGCTGATGTCGACGGCGTGCCCGGGGCGAAATCTTTTTTCACAGCTTGATACGATTGTTGGAAAGGCGAATTTTTACGCCAATCAGTGAGGAGGGCGTTATATATGATTGAACGGGTGAAGGATACCATTACAAAGCGCAAAACAGCCCTACTGGTAATCCTATGCCTCTCGATCGTCTGTGCTGCGTACGCAGTCGGTCGGTACTCTGCACCCGAGCGGACAGCGACGGAAAAACCCGCTGTCATGACGCAGGAACAGACGCAGGACGTGACTGCGCTGCGGAATCAGCTCGACATTTCCCGTGCCAATGCGAACGCACTCCAAAAACGTTTCACGGAGGCACAAGCGGGACAGCGTGCACCGACAACGACCTACTACGTCACCGCTCCGACGGTCGAGCGTGCCGCGCAGGTCGTTGAGCATCAGATCAGGGAGGACGACCCGACACTGCCGCGGGCAGCACGGGAAAAGTCTGACCGCACCGTTGTCACGCCGATTACTAAAGATAAGGTTGGCAAGCAGTTGCCAACTGAGGAGCAGAAGGTTGACGTGTATAAAATCAACCTCCGCAAAGATCACCGCATCAAGGCGGGCGCATCCGTGATTGACGGCAAGGCGCTCATGTCCATCGGTTACGAGCAAGGGCGTTTTGAGGCATTGGCACATTTCGACGGCGGTCGATATAAGGGTGTGACGGTCATGTATAACGTAATAGAGTGGTAAAATGAGAAAAGCACTTTGCAAATAAAGCAGAGTGCTTTTCTTATGGAATTTCTGAGGTCGGGCAGAAATTTGAAAAAACCTCTTGACTTCTGGTTACACTTATTTTATTATATCTGTGTAACCGAAAGAAAAGAGGTGAAAATATGGTTACGAAAATTGGTAGACCAACCGAAAACCCTAAAACTATACAGACGCGCATACGAATGACACAGGATGAATCCGATATGCTCAAGGAGTGTGCGGAGGTCTTACAGAAAACAAAGACCGATATAGTTATTATGGGGATTCAGATGGTCCATGCCACTATAAAGAAATAGGGCTTCGCTCCTCATCCCGACCAAAGGAATAAAGCGAAACCCACAACACAACCCGAAAGGATTGGTAAATCCATTCTATCATCTTTTCGGGAAAAAAGAAAGGATGAAAAACATGGGAGAAGTTATTACGATTGGCAATGTGAGTGGCTATATTGCCAAAGATGGTAGCGCATGGCTGAACGCTGAAGATGTGGCACGCGGATGGGGCTTTACTCAGACGAAGAATGGAACGGAGTACGTTCGTTGGGAAACGGTGAACGGCTATCTCAAAGGATTTGGATTTTCCCAACTTGTTGGGAAAGATGATTTCCTCCCTGAGAACATGGTCTACCGCCTCGGATTCAAGGCGAACAACGAGGTCGCACAGGCATTTCAAGCAAAACTGGCTGATGAAGTCCTACCTGCGATTCGCAAGACAGGAAGCTACAAGGCGAAGTCTGACGATGTGATGCAGTCCAAGCGGCTTGAAGTCATGGAGCGCAATGCCCGCACCCGTGCGGCGAATCTGCTTCTAAAGATCGCGGAGCGGACGGAGATTCCCGAATACAAAGCCGTCTGCAATGCCAAAGCCGCCGAGATGGTTGCGGGTGAGATGATTCTTCCTCTGCCCGTCGCAGAGCGAAAGACCTACTCCGCAACGGAGATTGGCGATATGTTCGGCGTGTCGGCGAACAAGATCGGCAAGCTGGCGAACGCGCACAAGCTCAAGACGCCCGAGTACGGTAAGCTGTTCTACAGCAAGTCCGAGCACAGCGTCAAGGAAGTCGAGACGTGGCGGTACTACGAGAGCGTCATCCCCGTGTTTGAGAAGATTTTTGGACGGGAGGCGGCGTAAGATGACAATGATGGAGATAATCAAACGTCAGCCGTGTTGTGGTGAGGACGTTTTTGGAATGCTGCTGCTGACGATGGAGACGGCGATCAAGACACATGAGAACACAGGGCGATGTGTCGCCAAGATTGCAATGGATTCCTACCGTTATGGCGTGATGCAGGGCAAGCGCATGGAGCGCGCCCGCCGTAAGCGTAACCAGTCGTAAAAGAAGCATATAAACGAACAGAGGGGACAGCGTTTCTTGCGCCGGCCCCTCTGTTTTTGTGTTCGCAAATTGACAGCTTTTTGACAGCCAACGAATATGTGAGATGAGATGATATAAGGGAATATAGGAACCGGCACGCCCTATAGATCAAGGTGTGCCGCTAGATGTGGGAATAGAACAAATGAGTGAAGTAACTCGAAATCAAGTGTGGTGATGAGCCACCGTGGGTTCGAATCCCACCCTCTCTG
>CALALM010000209.1 GCA_937925565.1 uncultured Centipeda sp. | reverse complement strand
AGGCAAACCGGACGCATAGCCAAAGCTATGTGGAGGATTTGCCGACGAAGTGCGGGCAAAAAAGATACGTCAAGATGGCGGTGCTGAATTTATCAGTGCTTCCTTTACATTTCTTGTAGTGTTTACCATATTAGTCTTATCCGTTAAACGATAAATGAGAAAGCCCCGCCTTGCGTCCTCAAAACAATAGGCGGGGTAATCTCTGCTTTAGCATTGGGGGCAACCGCTGAGCGGCAGTGCCCTTTTTCTATGCTTATTCTACTGCAAACGCTGCATTTCGTCAAGCGCAGCCCCACGATTAGGGGATCGTTTTCCGCACATTCACGATTGACAAACGATGCGCCATAAAATAGAATAATACAAATATAAATGAGAACTGCATCGAAAACAGTTACTGCCGATGGGGCTGAACGGGGAATCCGGTGAAACGCACCTATGGATTTGGAGGACAGTGATATGGAGATTTTAGCGGAAGCGGTGAAGCTCTTCATCGGCGACAAGGAGATACTCAAAGGACTGGACGTTCACCTGAAACCGAAGGAATTTCTCGGCATCATCGGTCCGAACGGCAGCGGCAAGAGCATGTTCCTGAAATGCCTCTACCGCGTGCAGAAGCCGACGGAAGGGAAGATCACCCTCAACGGACGCGCGCTCGACGAGCTCTCCTATCGGGAGTCCGCCCTGCAGCTCGCCGTCGTCGCCCAGCATAATTTCTACAGCTTTGATTTCAGCGTGATGGAGGTCGTGCTCATGGGGCGCTCCCCACACAAGTGCCTCCTCGACCGCGACAACGCGGACGACTATCGGGTCGCACGAAAGGCTCTCGGTACCGTCGGTCTGGAGGACTGCGTGGAGCGCAATTTCTCCAGCCTCTCGGGCGGCGAGCAGCAGCGCGTCATCCTCGCGCGCGCGCTCACGCAACAGGCGGAGTGCATGATCCTCGATGAGCCGACGAACCACCTGGACATCAAATACCAGCTGCAGATCATGGACATCGTAAAGAGCCTCGACCTCACCGTCGCGGCGGCAATCCACGACCTCAATATTGCAGCGCTCTACTGTGACCGCCTCATCGCCATCAAGAAGGGGCGCGTGGTCGGACTTGGGACACCCCGCGAACTCCTCACGGAGAAGTTCATCCATGAACTCTATGAAGTGCATTCCAAGGTAGAACAGGATGACGACGGGCGCATTTATATTCGCTATCTTCCGCAGTACGATGTAACGTAAGAAAAACAAAAAGCCCCTTCGCGCAGGGGGCTTTTCGTTTTGTCAAGCCTCACACAAGATCCACGCGCAGCACGCCGTCGATCCGGCACAGGGTATCCACGATAAACGTGGGCTTCAAATGCTCGCCGTTATACACCTCAAAATTGAGATACACGCGCCGCTCGCCGTCCGCCTCCGCCTCGTCCTCGTCCGTCTTTACCTTGACGCCGCGCGAGCGCAGGTGCAGATCCTCGATGCAGGCACTGATGCGCATGATCTGCCCGGGACGGTCAACCGTATGAATCGAGAGCGAGAGCATGTGGTCATGGTCGACCCATGCATCGAGCCGTGAGAGGTTGCCGAGGATCAGGAAGACGATTGCCGTCGTCACCCCCGCGCTGAGGTAGAACCCCGCACCGACCGCAAGCCCGACGCCCGCAACCACCCAGAGCGTCGCCGCCGTCGTGAGCCCCGTAACCGTCAGCCCCTCCTTCATGATCGCGCCCGCACCGAGGAAGCCGATGCCGCTCACTACCTGCGCCGCGAGACGCGCGGGATCGGCGTTCGTCTTTCCCTCGACGTTATCGTAGAGCGCCTGCGACATGAGCATGATCAGGCACGAACCGAGGGCAACCAGCATATTCGTCCGGAGCCCTGCCGACTTGTGCCGCATCTGGCGCTCATAGCCGATGATCCCGCCCATCGCGCAGGAGAGCACAAGGCGCAGACAGATTTCCCATTCTTCCATTGGTACATTCCCTTCCTTACATATCCCTTTCGTTGTGATGATCTCCACATTATCCACAGCTGTGTAAAACTCTGTGGATAAAATTGTTCAAAAGCCCGAAAACGTCTTTATCCACACACTTTTGCACAGTGTGTATAAATTTAACGAACGATTTTCCAATTTCTGTGGATAATGTGGATAAAACAGTGGATAATCCCATATCTTGCATCGAAAACAGAGGTATCTTCCATATTTTGTGCCCGGCATCTGCCAACTTGTCCACACCCCTACGGAAATCCGCAGTGGATTTCTCCCCTGTTATCCCCACAGTTTTCCACAGTATGCACAACTCATTCCCCGCGCTCCTCTGCCGTCCACAGGCGGTAGGGGTACGCAATGAGCGCCGCATTGTAGTAACGCGTTTCCCCCGTCACCTCCGCACCGACCCATGCGGGCAGAGCAAATGCCTCGTCCTCGGATTCCAGCTCGATCTCGGCGATGACAAGTCCCCCATTTTCCCCATGAAAGACATCCACCTCCCAGCGCTTTCCGGCAAACACCTCAACATAGCGCGTCTTTTCCACAAGCGGCGGCGGACAGAGTGCAAGCAGTTCGCGCGCCTCCTCCGCAGGAATCTCATACTCGTACTCAAGCCGTGCGGCACCGTGCGTTTCCCCTTTGATCGTCAGAAATCCCTGTATACCTGCGATTCGGATTCGTACGGTTCTCTTCGGTTCACGTAGAAGATAGCCCTGCGTTATCGACATTCCGGCATCTGTCGGTCGAAACGTATCCTTTACCTTGAATTTTCGTTCGATTTCAACAGACATGAAACCATGTCCCCTCTCTGCTTTCCGGAAGAATCCCTTGCATATTCCGCGCGTTTGCTATATATTATGTGGTACTGAACGGATGGTGCAGGGAAGTACTGATACATTCGGCGTCCCTTCATTGTAGCAGTATGCGTGCCCGAACGCAAGCATCATCCATGAAGTAGGGAATCTATCTGTAATTAAGGGAGGAAAGGATCGATCCCGCTTGAGAGCATTACCACCCAAAAGACGGTCAACAAAGAAGAAACGAACTTGGCCATATGTCCTGCTTGGCGTCATATTCATCTTCATTCTCGCCGCCATCGCGGGCGCGTTTTTCGCCCAGAGCAGCCTGCTCCATCGTCCCGAGCGGGAGCACAAGGAGGAACTCCTCGTCGCAAAAGACAAGGCAACGATCATGATTATGGGCGTCGATGAACGCAGTGATGACGTGGGGCGCAGCGATACCCTCATGGTCGCCACCATCGACCCCATAAAGAATGAGACCTCGCTCCTGTCCATCCCGCGCGACACGCGCGTCGCCATCCCGCGCTACGGCTACGACAAGATCAACGCCGCCTACGCTTACGGCGGTGAGCAGCTCACACAGCGCACCGTCGAGGACTTCCTCGGCATCCGCATCGACCACTACATCATCATCAACACCCACGCTTTTCAAAAGATCGTTGACGCCATCGGCGGCATCGACATCGACGTCGAAAAGCGTATGTACTACGAGGATCCGTGGGACGATGACGGCGGGCTCATCATTGACCTGCGCCCGGGGCTGCAGCACATGGACGGCAAGACCGCCGTCACCTACGTCCGTTACCGCGACGAGGACGGCGACATCGGCCGCGTCAAGCGCCAGCAGAAATTCATGCGCGCCATCGTCGATGCCGTCACCACCCCCGCCATCCTGCCGCGTCTCCCGGGCATCATATCGAGCGTCATCGACAGCGTAAAGACCGACCTCAGCGTCCGCCAGATGCTCGAATTCATCGGCACACTCAAGGAGTCGCAGACAAAGGGGCTGCGCACGGAGATGGTGCCCGGCCGCCCGCTCTACATCGACGAGGTGAGCTACTGGATCCCCGACCTGGCGCAGCTGCGACGCGGCATGGCGAACGCCCTCGGCGTCACCCTCACAAACACGGAGCGCAACCGTATGGAGCGCGCCGCGCAGGAGTACGAGGACTCCATCCCCGCCGGTGCCACCGAGGTACCCGCAGGGCAGAACGGCATCGGACGTGCCGTCAGTGCCGATGAGGCACTGGACACGCGCAGCCGCAAAAAATCCTCCGACAAGGATGACGCGGACAAAAAGGACGAACGCACAGGCACCTCTGATCGTACGCGCACGCGTACAAGCGAACGCGATGCGGCAGATGAGCGGAGCTCCCGCCCGGGGCACCCTTCCGGGACCGCCCCTCCCTCCGATACCGACCGCCATGCGGGCACACGGCAGAGCACCGATGAGCCCTCCGCGCGCACGGGGCGCAGCGACAGCGACGCAGTGCCCACGCGCGGCGCTGCGGACCTTGGCAAGGAGGAGTGATTCCGTTCAGGCACGGGGCACTTCGGGAGCAAACATAGGAGAGCACACGGGATTCCCATCCCGCAGAAAGGAAGATGCATCATGGCAAGTAAATTTGACGCAGAGGCACTCGAACTCCACGAGCGTTATCATGGCAAATTCGAAATTCATCCGACCGTCCCACTCGGCTCGCGCGACGACCTCAGCCGCGCCTACACCCCGGGCGTTGCGGCACCGTGTCTGGCGATCAAGGATAATCCCGAGAAAATCTACGACTACACGACCAAGGGCAACATGGTCGCCGTCGTCACGAACGGCACCGCCGTCCTCGGTCTCGGCAACATCGGCGCGGGCGCAGGACTACCTGTCATGGAGGGCAAATCCA
>CALALM010000208.1 GCA_937925565.1 uncultured Centipeda sp. | reverse complement strand
CTGCAGGCGGCTGCGTCTGCGCGATACTGAGGAGCAAGTCAAAAGCAGAAAAGGAATAAGCATTTGCTCTCATAAATTGATGCAAATAAAAACGCATGACCCGGAGGTCATGCGTTTTTGCAGCGGGAGGGAAGGCGCGTCTCAGCGTGCTCCCTCCCATTGGAGCAGACGCTCCTTCTTATCGAGCCCGCCCGCATAGCCCGTCAGGCTGCCGTCCGCTCCGATCACCCTGTGGCAGGGGATGAGGATGGAGATCGGGTTGCGGCCGACCGCGCCGCCGACCGCCTGCGCCGACATGCGGCAGCCGGTATTCTGCTCAATGCGCCGTGCGATCGCACCGTAGGTGACCGTCTGTCCGTATGGGATTGTGCGCAGAATCTCCCATACCGATTGCTGGAATGCCGTGCCCGCCGGCGCAGTCGGCGGGGTAAAGTCAGGCTTTCTGCCGCTGAAATAGACATCGAGCCAGCGGCGCGCCTCCTCAAATATGAGGAGGTTTTTTTGCGTGCGCGTTGCGTCGAGTCCCTGTGCAGCATATTTCTGCCCGTCGAAATAGAGTCCGACGAGCGCCGTGCCGTCGCTCACGAGAGTCATCCCGCCGAGCGGGGAAGCGTAGTGCGATGTGTAGAGCATGGGGCACCTCCTGTCGCTTGCTTTGCCTCTATTATAGAGCAAAATGATGTGGTGCGATACCGCCCTCTCGTGAACTTTTCTTTAAAATATGATATAGTTAAGGAAGCACTGATAAATTCAGCCGCGCCATCTTAGCGTATCTTTTTTGCCCGCTTTTTGTCGGCAAATCCTCCACATAGCTTTGGCTATGCGTCCGGTTTGCCTCCTCAATCGGACGAAAAAATCTACGCCAATCTGACGGACTTCATTTTATCAGTGGTTCCTAAAAATCCGGCACTTGCCCAAAAGGCAGGTGCCGGATTTTGTCGTTCATCTGTTGTGTGTGTGCAGCTTCCTATGTTCGTGAGGCGCGTTTGCTCTTGCCCTTCGTTGGCGGTCCAGTATTTTGTGATTTCAGTCCCAACCAGAGAAAGAAGCCAAGGGCGACGAGCCCGAAGCCGAGGCTGGTCATCTGTGCGCTGGTGAAGAGCCCGAGGTGCTTCTCCGTGTAGTCGCCGCGCAGATACTCGAGCGCGAAGCGCACGAGACTGTAGAGCATGACATAGAGTGCAAAGCACTGTCCGCGTGCGTGCCCTCGTGCACGGAAGATGAGCAGCAGGGCAAAGATGACGATGTCGAGCTGTCCCTCCCAGACCTCCGCCGGCCAGAGAGGCTGTGCACCGTAGGTGTGGTGGGCGAGGGTGGTGTCGGGATAGATGATGCCGAAATTGCTGCCCGTCGGCGCGCCGAATGCATCCCCGTTGAGGAGGTTCGCACATCTGCCGAGTGCTTGACCGAGCACAATCGCGGGTGCGGCAACGTCCATAAAGTGAATGGTGTCAAGCCCGTGCTTGCGGCTGTAAAGGATGCCGACGAGCACGCCGAGAAAGACGCCGCCCTGGATTGCCATACCGCCCTGCCAGACGTTCAGGATCTCGGTCAGGTGGTGCTGGTAGTAATCCCAGTCGAAGAAGAATACGTCCCAGAGGCGTGCTCCGAGCAGCCCCGCAATGCCGCAGTAGATGCCGAGATCGGGGACGTGCTTCTCGTAGCCGCGTCCGTCCGCCTTTGCGAGGAAGTAGCCGACGCCCGTTGCGAGCAGGATGGAGAGCGAGATAACGACACCGTATGAGCGGATGGGGAAGTCCCCAATGTAGAAGAGATATTGATGCAAGCGCAGCCTTCCTCTCTTTACTCTGCTTCAAAGAGCGGAAGTGCCTCAAGAAAGATGATGTCCGTGCGTTTTGCCGCATCGCCCTCGGCGAGTACCGCTGCCTGTCCGATGACGTGTGCGCCCGCCTTTTCGGCAAGATTTCCGAGCGCCGTCATGGAGCCGCCCGTGCTGATCACGTCGTCGAGGAGGAGCACCTTGCGCCCCTCAATGCGCTCGATGTCTGTATTCATGAGGTAGAGGCGCTGTTTGCCCAGTGTCGTGATGGACTCGTCCTCGACCCAGATCGGATCCTCCATGTACGCCTTGACGGATTTGCGCGCCGTGATGTAGTAGGGCATTCCAAGTTGGCGTGAAAGTTCTGCCGCGAGCGGAATGCCCTTTGTCTCGGCGGTCATGATGATCTCCGTGTCTGCCGGAATCTTCTTTGCAAGTTCGCGCGCGCAGTTCTCGCAGAGTTCCACGTCGCCGAGCATGATAAAGCCCGCGATGGCAAGCGTCTCGTTGAGGTTGAGGATTGTGAGCCGACGCTTGCAGCCTGCGACTGTGAGATCATAGTATCGTTTTGCCATGTTCAGAATCCTTTCTCGGTCAGTACGAGTTCCACAGCATTGAGTACGTCGTTCACGTTCTCCTCAGTGATGATGAGCGGTGGCTGGAACGCCATGACGTTGCGACCGATGCCGTTCTTGCCGACGATAAAGCCGCGGTCTTTCAGATCCTCGAGCACGAGGTCGAGTTCGGCGGCGGCAGGCGACTTGTCTGCGTGGACGAACTCTGCACCGACCATGAGACCAAGCCCGCGCACATCGCCGATGATGGGGTGGCGCTTTTGGATTTCCCTGAGTCCTGCGCGCAGCTGCTTCCCGCGCTGCTCTGCATTTCCAATGAGATCGTGCTCCTCGATGTAACGAATGACCTGAAGCCCTGCGGTCGTAGAAACGGGGTTGCCGCCGAGGGTCGATGCGCCGGGCTTTGTGTATGTGTCTGCCACTTCGGGCGTCGCGATGAACGCGCTGATGGGCGCACCGTTGCCGAGTGCCTTTGCCACGGTCATGATGTCGGGCGTGACGCCAAAATGTTCGATGGCAAACATCCTGCCCGTACGTGCAAAGCCCGTCTGCACCTCGTCCGCGATGAAGAGGACTCCGTAGTGATCGAGGATTTCCTTGACACGTTTGAAGTAGTTTTTCGGAGGGACGATGATGCCCGCGTTGCCCTGAATGCTCTCGGCGATGAATGCAGCGGGACGCCCCGAGGTGGCACTCTTGATCGTTTCCTCAAGTTCGTATGTGCAGTCAATCCCACACTCCTCGGGCGTGTGCTTGTGCGGGCAGCGATAGCAGTAGGGATTTTTGACGAAGTGGATGCCGCCGACGGGATTCGGGTCGGTGCGCCACATGGAGATCCCCGTGAGGCTCATCGTGAGCTTTGTGCGTCCGTGCAGGCCCCCGCGCAGGGCGATGAACTCGCTGCTGCCCGTTGCGATCTGCGCGAGGAGCGCCGCGCCCTCGTTCGCCTCCGTGCCCGTGGAGCAGAAGAAACTCTTTTGCAGCCGCCCCGGCGTAATGCGCGCGAGCTGCTCGGCGAGGTTGACGAAATTCTCCGTGAGGTAGATGTTGCAGACGTGCTGGAGCGTGTTCAGCTGCTCCGTAACGGCGGTGTTGATCGCGGGGTTGCAGTGCCCGCAGTTGATGACGGAGACGCCCGCGAAGCAGTCGAGATACTTCCTGCCCGCACTGTCGTAGAGGTACTGCATCTCGCCGCGCACGATCTGACGCGGTTCACGGTAGAAATGCCCGAGGCAGGGCATGATGTACTTCTTTTTCTTTTCGAGGATGGCGGCGGCGCCGATGTAGATGTTCTCGTTTGGGGAAGCTGTATCCATGGAATATGCTTTCTAATGGTCAGATAGAATTGCGGCTCTGGCGGAAACGATAGGTGCCGATGCCCAAGGGGCGCGGCGCAATCTCCGTGAGGCGGTCGAAATCCGCCGCACGGTAGCTGTCGCTGCCCGCAGCGAGACGGTCGAGCGCGGCACGGTAGATGCGGACAATCTCGGCGGTCATGTCCGCCGTAGTCCTGCGCCTCGATTCGGTACGAGCCGAGACCGTTGAATTTTTCGAGGTAGGGGTAGAGGCAGAGATCCTTTGCGAAGTAGATGTGGTTGCGTCCGTACTGGTCGATGCGGATGGAGTGCACGCCGCCTGCTTCGTCGCGGAATGCGTACAATTTGTCGAGCAGCTCCGGCGAGGAAAGGTCACTGTAGTTCGGCAGCGACATTGCGGGGAAGTTGTAGTCGCAGATCATCGACTCGTATGCGCCGTGGATGACCGCCTCAACAGGCAGAACGGCGTTCTCGACGATCTCGCGCAGCTGCTGAAAGGACAGCTCATAGGAGACGGTCGCCATCGTGAGACCGTTTTCCTTGAGGAAGGTGACGGCGAGATGGTTGAATGTATTGAATGAGTGATCCGCCTGC
>CALALM010000207.1 GCA_937925565.1 uncultured Centipeda sp. | reverse complement strand
TGTCAAGCTGTATGCTCGGGAGGGCTGTATTCTTTGTATTGCGTCGCTCTTTCTTCCTCCGTGCGATCGGCGGCAGCATGGAGTCCCGTGAGGGCAGAGAAGGGGGCGAATTGTCCCGCACGATCGCGCAGAGACATGGGAGGATGCGATCTTGAGATGGGACGCGGCAGGTCAATGATGTCTACATAATCCTCGATTTTTCGCTGCATAATATACTCCTTTTTTGTCCCTATGCCTTGTGTCCGCCGATTTGGCTGTTGCGCAGACGTGCCGTTGCACCGTCAAAAAGATTTGCTCCGCGCAAGATGGCATTCTTTCCGTACGTCTTCTTGATCGCGACGATTGCCTCCTGCAGAGCCTTTTCCTTCGCCTGTGCAGCTTTTTCGACAGGGCTTGGGACGCTCTGCGCCGCGTCGTCATCTCCGAACAGGCTCATCTGCTCGGAGGCAGAGACTCTCTGCTCCTCTGTCATCAGATGCTGCGCGGCTACGGTCAGTCGTCGGATGAGGAGGGCAGGATTGACGATCTCGTCAAAGAGCCCCGTCAACGCATTCATGATCGTCTGTGTCGATGCACCACGTGCGATGAGCACTCTGCCGTGTGACGGCCACGGAACGCGGCGCCCGTAGCGATCCGTGCGGATGCGTCCGTGGTAGTGATTGCGTATCTCCGGACGGTTCAGGCACTCGATGTCATAGCCAATGGTTAGCTCAAGGCGGTCACTCGTGAGACGTTTTTCCGCGAGATCAATGGAGAGGGCGTCTGCCATCTCCCAGACAACAAGACGTGCCTTCTGCGCGGTGTACGGATTTTGTAGCACTTGCCCCATATGCGTGCTGCGCGACTTCGGGCGGTAGCTTTTGATGTCCTCCATACGCGCAGGCTCCCAGCCCCACGCATGGTCGATCAGCAGCTCTGCCTGTACGCCGAAAAGACGATAGAGCAAATCCTCGTTATGGCATTCCGTCGTTTTTCCGAGCGAGCAGCGTGCAACATCGCCCATCGTATAGAGCCCGTTCTCTTCGAGCTTGCGTGCATATCCCCTGCCGACGCGCCAAAAGTCTGTGAGCGGGCGATGTGCCCAGAGCTGTCTGCGATAGCTCATCTCGTCCAGTGTCGCAATGCGTACGCCGTCCGCATCCGGTTTCATATGTTTTGCTACAATGTCCATTGCAATCTTTGCGAGGTAGAGATTCGTCCCAATCCCTGCCGTCGCGGTAATGCCGGTTTCCCGTAGCACCTCACGGATGAGGCGCATGGCAAAATCGTGCGCAGAAATTTTCTCTGTATACAGATAGCTCGTGATGTCGATGAATACCTCGTCGATGGAGTAGATGTGGATATCCTCCGGGGCAATGTACCGCAAATAGATCTCGTAGATCCGCATGCTGTAGTCCATGTAGAGCGCCATGCGCGGGGGAGCGACATGATAGGTGATGCCAAGCTCCGGATGCGCTGCGAGCTCGATGGCATCCGTCGTCTCACCTACAAGCGTGCGCTGTGGGGAACGGTACTTTCGCCGCGCATTTTCCTGCTGCACGGCACGGATGACTTCGAAGAGACGCGGGCGGCCGCCGATGCCGTGAGCCTTGAGGGCGGGGGAGACGGCGAGGCAGATGGTCTTGCTCGTACGGCTCTCATCCGCGACCACGAGATACGTGGTCAGCGGATTGAGTCCGCGCTCCATACATTCGACCGAGGCATAGAATGCCTTGAGATCGATGGCGATATACATGCGTTCCTTCGGCTTCATCTTCATCCCTCCCAAGAAGAGTATAGCACAAATGTTTTTTGTCTGTAAATCAAAAGAATGCAGTGAAAAGGGAAAAACGCGGCGGCGTCGAATATACTCTAGGAAAGAGAAAAAGGAGCAGAGGTTATGAAGATTATTGTAACAGGCGGTGCGGGATTCATCGGTGCGAATTTTGTCTACTATGAGTTGCGTGAACATCCGGAGGATGCGATCGTCTGCTATGATGCACTGACCTATGCGGGCAATCTTGCAACGCTTGATTCGGCACGGGAGCATCCACAGTTTTCCTTTGTGCGCGGCGATATTGCGGACCGTGCGGCGGTCTATGCACTCTTTGAGCGTGAGAAGCCGGATATCGTTGTGAATTTTGCGGCGGAGTCCCATGTGGATCGTTCCATCGAAAATCCCGAGATATTTCTGCAGACGAATATCATCGGGACGAGTGTGCTGCTTGATGCTTGCCGTAAGTATGGAATCAAACGCTATCATCAGGTATCGACGGACGAGGTCTATGGCGATCTCCCGCTCGATCGCCCCGATCTCCTCTTTACAGAGGAGACACCGCTCCACGCATCGAGTCCGTATTCCTCGTCCAAGGCGTCCGCTGATCTGCTCGTGCAGGCGTATGCGCGCACTTACGGTGTACCCGTGACGATTTCGCGCTGTTCGAACAACTATGGTGCGTATCAGTTCCCCGAGAAGCTCATCCCACTCATGATGATCCGTGCCATGCAGGGGGAGAAGCTGCCTGTGTATGGCGATGGGCTGAACGTGCGCGACTGGCTGCATGTCGACGATCACTGCGCCGCCATTGATGCGATTATGCGGCATGGAACAGAGGGCGAGGTCTACAACGTCGGCGGACATAATGAGCGCTCGAACATCGAGGTCGTTCGCACGATTCTAAAGGCACTCGGCAAGGGCGAGGAGCAGATCTCCTACGTTACCGACCGCAAGGGGCATGATCGCCGCTATGCGATCGACCCGACGAAGATCGGGCGCGAACTTGGCTGGCAGCCCGCGACGAAGTTCGACGACGGCATTCAGGCGACCATTGCATGGTATCAAGCACATGAGGCGTGGTGGTCGGACATCCTGAGCAGTGCATATGAGAAGCGCAATGCACAGGCGTGAGAGGGCAGTGCTGCCTTAGTGTACACACCGAAAATTCAACCTTGACAAGGCGTGTGCTTTTCGCTATACTAGCCCATGTCAGCGCGAAACGCGCGGGGGCATAGCTCAGCTGGGAGAGCGCTTGCATGGCATGCAAGAGGTCAGG
>CALALM010000206.1 GCA_937925565.1 uncultured Centipeda sp. | reverse complement strand
GCACGCCCGTCCGCGTGGGGAAAAAGGAATTTTTACAGGATGAGGATGTAGAGATCAGCGCCGCACTCCTCACCCGCGCCGATCAGCTCGCCACGAGCGGACAGACACCGCTCTTCGTCAGCTCGAGCAAATACGCGCGCGGCATCATCGCCGTCCGCGATGATGTGCGTACCGAAGTGCGCCGCGCCCTGCAAGCACTCAAGGAACGCGGGCTCTCCCTCGTCCTTCTCACGGGTGAGACGAAGCGCCTTGCGAATGCGACGGGCAAGGAACTGCGCATATCGGAGGTGCGCTCCGACCTGACGGGTGCGGACAAGGCGCGTGAGATCCGTCTTCTGCAGTCGCGCGGCTCCGTCGTCGCGATGACCGGCGATCCGATGGCGGATCAGGCAGCCATGCGTGCGGCGGACATCAGCATTGGCTGCCCTTCATCCCTCAACAAGCCGCCCGCACCCACATCGGAGGACGCACCGCAGGATCCACTGCATGAAGAACTCCTGCGCGGACCGGACGGAGAGGAACCATTGCAGGAGATCGAGCCGCTGATGCCCCCAGAGGATGCCGCCTACTTCGAGGCACAGGCGCTGCGCAATCAGGGGCACTCGACGAACTTCACGCCGGATATCACCCTCGATGCGGCAGGGCTGCCGAGTCTCGTCACACTCTGGGACACGAGCAACGCTGCGCGCATGCGTGCAAAGCAAAATCAATGGCTGAATATTCTCTTCCTGCTCTTCTTCACAGTAGCCGCCTCAGGAATCCTCACAGCCTTTGACGTACCTCTGCTTCCCTACCCGTTCGTCGGTATTGCTCTCGTTGTGCTCGTCATTCTGCTCATTGTGAACGCGCTTCGGGAGTGAGAGTAACAAATATCTATTCCTATATAAGTAAAAATATTCATCTAACTTGTATTTCATTTTAACCTATGATATAATTCACCGAATCAAGGGCTTTTGTCGCAATTCGAATGACATAAGCAGGTGTTATATCATAGGTATTGTATTTTTAGG
>CALALM010000205.1 GCA_937925565.1 uncultured Centipeda sp. | reverse complement strand
CAACGAGCGCCTCGGGCGCCTCCATCGCGCCCACACGGAACATCGTTCCAACAGCAGCGGCAACGGACTCAGCCAGCCCTGCACGCTGTGACCAGTCCTTCATGCCGACAAAGACAACCGCGCCGTTGGAGTTCGCACCGCCCGCAAGGATGTCGAAGCCGTTGATGGACATAACAGCACTCTGCCCCTTGATCTCACGCTGCGCCGCCTGCTGAATCTTATCCACGGTCTTTTGTGTCTGGTTCGTGGACGTGCCCGGCGGCAGCTGAATCGCGATCATCAGATAGCCCTGGTCTTCCTCGGGGACAAATGTGGTCGGCAAATTTCGGTAGATGATCGCCGTAAGTCCACAGACGATAAGCAGGAAAATAAAAGCAACGCGTGCCTTACGAATGAAGCGCGAAACAATACCGACATACCCCTTGCGCGTACGATCAAACCAGTTGTTAAAGCCCTCAAAGAAGCGGTCGAGGATACTCTTTCTCCTGTTCTCCTTCTTGGGTTTCAGCATGAGCGCGCAGAGTGCCGGTGTCAACGACAGAGCGACAAAGGCGGAGATTGCCATCGAGATTGCAATGGTGAGTGCAAACTGTTTGTAAAGCACACCCATCATACCACCGAGAAAGGCAACAGGAACAAAGACCGCTGCGAGCACAAACGCAATCGCCACAACGGGTCCCTGCACCTCTGACATCGCACGCTCAGTCGCGTCGATCGTCGAGAGTCCGCTTTCCATGTGATGCTCAACATTCTCGATCACAACGATCGCATCGTCAACAACAAGACCGATCGCAAGCACCATCGCAAAGAGCGTCAGCGTATTGATGGAAAAGTCTAGCAGGATAAATGCGCCGAATGTACCGATGAGGGACACCGGTACGGCGAGCAGCGGAATGAGTGTCGCGCGCCAGCTTTGCAAAAAGACGAAGATAACAAGCACGACGAGCAGCAGCGCTTCAACGAAGGTATGCACAACCTCTGTAATGGATGCGTTGATATAGTCCGTACTGTCAAAGACGGACTTCATCTTGAGACCGGGCGGGAAGCTCTTCTCCGCTTCATCAAGGATCTGACGCACTTCTGCGAGTGTCGTCATCGCGTTTGCATCCGAGGTCAACTGGATGCCGAACCCGACAGCGGGATAGCCGTTATATTTCGCAACGATGCTGTTGCTGCGCTGCCCCGTCTCGATGCGTGCAACATCCTTAAGACGGACAAAGGAGCCGTCCTTACCCGTCGCAAGGATAACATTGCCAAACTCCTCAGGTGTCGTAAGACGCCCCTGCACCTTTCCCGTGAACTGCTTTTCCTGTGCATTTACCGTCGGCATACCGCCAACGGTTCCGGCAGGTGCCTGTACGTTCTGTTCATTGATTGCCCTTGTAATATCGGCAACGGTCAGCCCGAGCTCGGCGAGGCGATCCGGATTCATCCAGACACGCATCGCGTAGTCGGCACCAAAGACCTGCACTTCGCCCACCCCGTTGACGCGCTTGATCGCGTCGAGAAAGTAGAGCGTTGCATAGTTCTTCATAAACGCGCGGTCATAAGTGCCGTCCTCGGAGTAGAGCGACACAAAGTATGCCATCTGTCCCGAGGATTTGCGCGTGGTCACGCCCGATGCCTGCACGGAGGACGGAAGACTCGCATTTGCACCCGCCGCATTGTTCTGTACCTTGACAGCGTCCATATCGCCGTCCGTACCGACCTCAAAGGTAACGGAGAGACTGTAACGCCCCGTATCGTCAGAGGTGGAGCTCATATAGTCCATCCCCTGCGTGCCGTTGATCTGTTCCTCGATGACCTGCGCTACCGTCTCATTGACGACCGCAGCACTCGCACCGACATAGTTCGCCGAAACAGCAACCGTCGGCGGCGAGATCTGCGGATACTGTGCAATCGGCAGGGAGAGTCCTGCAATCGTACCGACAATGACGACCATCACCGCAATGACAATCGCAAAGATCGGTCGATGGATGAAAAATTTTGCCAACGGATCTCCTCCTTACTGCGCGGGCGTGAGCTCACGCGTGTTAAACATGGAGGAATCCTCCGCAAGCGAGAATCCCATCTCGTCCGCCGTCACCATCGTCACGGCAAGGTCGCCGCCCTCTTGGAGGGTGGTGAGTCCCTCAACAACGACAATATCCGAAGCATCGAGACCGTCTTTGACCACATAGTAGCTGCCGATCTTTTCACCGAGCGTGACGGTGCGTGCCTCTGCCTTGTTGTTTTCTCCAACAAGCATGACAAACGACTTGCCAAGGAGCTGCTGAACGGCGCGCTCCGGAACAAGCACAGCGTTCGGAATAATATCACCGATCAGACTGACACGCGCGAACATCCCCGGCAGAAGCAGTCCATCCGGATTGTCAAAGAGTGCCTTGACCGTGAGCGTTCCCGTCTGCGCTGCAAGCGCGCGGTCGGATGTCACGATATGTCCGATGATCGGGTACTTCGAGCCGTTCGAGAGCGTCAGCTCCACGATGACCGCACCGATACCGCCCGTCTTTGCCGCCTGTTCCACGAAGTCCAGATACTCGTTCTCCGAGAGGCTGAACTGCGCATAGATCGGGTTCGACGTACCCATCGAGACAAGCGTCGTCGTGCCCGCCGAGACAAAGGTGCCCATAGCGACATCGTCGACGGAGAGCTGTCCCGACATCGGTGCATAGATCACGGTATCATCAAGGTTTTCCTGCGCCTGGCGCAAAAGCGCAGCATTCGCTGCAGCCGCGGCCTCATAGGCGTTGACCTGTGCCTGCTGGGTTGTAACAGTCTGCTCGGCGATCGCAGCACTTTCAAAAAGCTGCT
>CALALM010000204.1 GCA_937925565.1 uncultured Centipeda sp. | reverse complement strand
CTCATTCGTAATGAGCAGGTCGTAGGTTCAAGTCCTATAATCAGCTCCATTTGAAATAAAAGACTTCCGAGTGCTCGGAAGTCTTTTCTGTATCTGTGTGCAGGAAACAGGTGCGTGCAGAGATGCAGGAGGTAGAGGTCAAGCGGAGTCGGCGGACGGAGGAGTTTTGCAATGCGGGGGCAGGGACGTGTGTATTTCTATGCGATCAGTGCGGTTGTGATCTGGTCAACAACGGCGGCGCTGGTAAAGAGTCTCCTCTCGACGATTCCAACATATGAGGCGCTCTTTCTGAGCAGTTTCGCCGCAAGCCTGTTTCTGATCGGGATGCAGCTGGTGCGCGACGGTGGGCGCATATTTCGTATCTATGACATACGCGGCTATGCCGCGATGGTGGGGCTGGGCTTCCTCGGGCTTTTCCTCTACTCGGGACTTTACTACTATGGTCTGACGCAGCTGACCTCGCAGGAGGCATGCATCCTCAACTTTCTCTGGCCGATGATGATCGTCCTTTTCGCGGCACTCCTCCTCGGGGAGCGGATCACCCTGCGCACCGCCGTTGCGCTGCTCCTCTCGTTCTCCGGCGTGGTGGTACTCACCCTCGGCGGGGAGGGCAGCGCCGAGGGAAATGGAATGCTCGGCGCCGCCGCCTGCATCCTGGCGGCGCTTTGTTACGGCCTTTTCTGCGTGCTGAACAAGCGGCGGAACATCGACCAGACGGTGATGATGATTATGGCATGGGGGGTAACGGCGGTCTGCTCCCTGCCCGTGACACTGCTCATGGAGGAGTGGGTCACGCTCTCGTGGACACAGTGGCTCGGTCTCTTGTGGCTCGGCGTCTTTATCGATGCCGTGGGCTATCTCTGGTGGGCGATGGCATTGCAGGGGGCGCGGAACTCGGCGATGGTCGCCAACCTCGCCTACTTCGTGCCGCTCCTCTCGCTCGTCGTCTCTGCCATAACGCTTGGTGAGGAGATGAGCAGCGCGGCGTTCCTCGCCCTCGTTCTCATCATGGGCGGGATCCTCTTGCAGAGTGTGCGGCGGGGCAGAAAATCGGGATAGGCGGCTGTGCGCACGCCACGCGAACGCCTCGTTGCGTAATCGATCGCGCTTGTATGCTCAAATACCGGCGGACTTCTTAAACGCGCTACGCTTGAACGAAAGAAACCCGCCGGGGCATACCGCACGCTTTTCTCGATTACTCCACTAGGGTTCGCTTTGGCG
>CALALM010000203.1 GCA_937925565.1 uncultured Centipeda sp. | reverse complement strand
CAACGGTGAGATGCGTGAGAAGCTCCGAGACCTCCTGCGGGGTAAAATACTCGCCGCCGCTCTTGCCTGCATTCGACGCATACATCCGCATGAGATATTCATAGGCATCGCCGAATGCGTCAATGGTGTTGTCTTGATAGTGACCAAGCCCCATGTTCCCAACGCCGTTCATGAGCTTTACAAGATTCTCATTGCGTTTCGGCACTGTTTTACCGAGTTTATTGCTATTTACATCAAACTCATCAAACAAACCGGCAAGGTCACCCTCGCTCGATGTTCCCACAGATGAACTCTCGATGTGGTGAAAGACCTGTTCCAAGGTTTCATTGAGATTTTCATTGGTCGGCGCATTCTTACGCACATTCACAAAAAGTTCGCTTGGAAGGATGAAATAGCCCTGTTCATCCACAATATTGCTCTTCTCAGTGCCTCCGCATCGGGCAGCGCGGCATAGTCAAAGTCCGTATCCCCCGCCTCACGCGCCTCGGCGTTGAGATAATTCGTCAGCTTCTCCGAGATATAGCGGTAAAACAGCATTCCTAAAACGTACTGCTTAAAGTCCCATCCATCCACTTCGCCGCGCAGGTCGTTCGCGATCTGCCAGATCGCGCGGTGCAGCTCTGCCCGCTCCATTTCCTTCTTGTTGTCCATGATCTCGCCTCCGGCTTCATTTCTCATAATTCGTGATAGAAGTACTTTTGTCCTTCTAAAACATGGTTGCTGGCATGCATATAGATCTTTTTAAACAAGTATCATAGGGCCATCATCCTGACGGCCTAGTTAATCAACCTGTTCATACATCTTTTGGCTTGGGAATATAGACTTTCTTCAGCGGAATCATCTGCTGATATTCTTCACTCATATTCTCATAGTATTTCAATACAAGATCTACTAACTCTATGCCGTTAATGCCTCGGATAATAGGATTCGCTGTGAGAAATTTTTGTGCATTCTTTGTATAGTCAGACAGTGAGATAAATAGGCCGTAATCTCCCGGCATCATCGCCCCTTTGAGCGATTGGATTGTTGCTTCTTTTATAGCGCTGTCCTGACTTTTAACCTGCACAGCAATGCGTGGAGGCAACTCATCTTTATAAGCTACAATATCAATGCCACCATCACCTCCATGCGGCGATATACTCGTCCGATACCCCATTGCATTAAGAAGATCTGCAACAAAACGCTCCAAATCATATCCCTTGAACAAACGGCTCAGCTCCTTAAGAACGAAATCACGTGTGTTGTTCATGATTTCTTCTGCAGTTGCACCTACACTCTCATCCTCTATATCTGTGGTCTGTAAAGGAAAGTCGGGGGATAGAGACGCAAGATACTCAGCTGCATAGTTTTTAATGGAAAACAGAGTCATTGCCGAACCAACTTCATATAATGCTCCCTGTGAAAATACTGTGCGAGAAAGATGCTTCAGCCATGTAACCTTGCGCGTATGATGATAAAGTCCGGCTGACGGATCATACATATAGTCACCGGAAATTCTCCCAATATTAATCTTACGGTCAATTTTTGAGGGGAACACGACATAGTCTCCAATTTTCATTTCAACGGCAAATCGATAAAGCATTCCTACAGAGGTTGGAATGGCACCTTTTTTCGCATGTGGATAGACCTGCATAAACCGCGCCCTAAAAGCATCCCGTGTCTTGGCAAGACCGCCAAGGTTACCCATATCATTCCATCCAATTGCAATAATCTTTTCCCCAAGGAAAAGCTGATCATCCTCGGAATGAATGCCCCATATAGTCTCTTCTGATATATTTTCCATATCAAAACACCTCACATATACAAAATCTATTGATTGTAACCCCAGTTATTGCAGAGGCTGAGTATGATATAACTCTGGCGCCAAACAAAGAAGGGCGGCTCATTTCCTTTACCGCTTAAAAACGCCATCCTGCGCCCCGAACTATCACGAGTAAACTAAGTGCAAGCATGGAACGACCGTTGATCCATTCCCCTGATCAACCACAAGCATACTGTCCGCATCATATCACATGCTAACGTGATATCCCGCGGCCTCTTAAATACACACAGGATAAGGAAGGTCAATTGTCCCATCTCCCCATTGATTCCATGAAAGAATTCCAATGTTGCTAAAGATTCGTTCTTTTATTGTCAATTTCCTCTTTATCTTAATTTTTCTAACCGTGCATTTATTAACATAAAATTTTCCCACTTTTTACAAAATATATTATTTGTCACAAGACAATCCCGAACTCTTTTATGCTAAGGTATTGCATACTTTGGGGGGCACTACAAAATAATGCCCGGAGCTTTTTTCAGATCACATCTTATCCCATGGAACAACCAATATGCTGCACGA
>CALALM010000202.1 GCA_937925565.1 uncultured Centipeda sp. | reverse complement strand
CTATCGGGAGGAGGCGCCGGACTCCGAGCGCGCAGACATCTTTGCTGCGCGCTATTTGCTTGCGCAGGGGGATGCCGAGACCGCCGTTCTCTGCGGGGAGCGCGCCTATCAGCAGCGCCCCGTGAACCTCGCGGTATGGAAGGTGCTCGCCGCCGCCTATCCGCAGGTTGGACGGGAACTCGACGCCGTCACGATGCGGGGGCATATCCAGGGCATGTACCCGGAGGAGGAGCTCAGCCTCACATTTCCGAAAGAGATGCAGCAGGAGGCGCTCGGCCGATTTTCGGTGGCGGCAAATTTCTCCTGCTATGCGCCGCTCGCAGTCTACCGCGCCTCGATTGAGAATAATGAGCTGAGCTTTCAGCTGGATATTTTCATCGGCGAGGAGCTGCCCCTCCCGATGCCCGCAGGAAGCGATCGCTTCTGGGTGGGCACCTACGTCGACGAGGGCTTTCTTTCCACGATGGCGAGCATCTACGAGCCCATGCGCCATGACTTCAACTTCATTGCCAACAACCGGGACGTCACGTTCGATATCCAGAAGGCGCGCACGTGCACGGGCACCGTCAGGATCGAGGTGCCCGAGGGGAAATCGGTCGTCGTGCCGGTGGCGGGGACAGAGTTCTGTCAAAACTTCTCCATTCGGACGGCGGGCGAAGAGTATCCCGGCTATCTCGGCAAGTGGGCGTTCAGCTATTTCCGCCTCGATGAGACGGCGACACTGCATTCCGAGGGACCGGCTCCCTTTGCCGTCGGCACCCCGATCCTCCTCGAACACAGTCCCGCGCGCAAAAAACTCGTGCTGAATCTCTTCGTCGACGGTTTTTGCTGGCCGGCCGCACGTGCGATATTTGCGGAGCATATGCCGCGCACTGCAAAGTTCTTTTCCCGCGGCGTGATCTTCGATCAGCATTTCTCCGCCGCGGAGCACACGCAGCCCTCCCTCCCTGCCATCGAGACGGGATGCTATCCCCACCGCACGCAGATCTTCAACGAGCGCGACAACCATCAAATGCCGTTCACGATAAAGACGGTCTCCGAGCGCATGAGTGACCTCGGCTACTATGCCCATGCGCCGCTCGTATCGGGGCACGACACCTATTACGGGACCTACCGCGGCTACAACCGCCTCATCGCCACCTACGGATTCATGCCCGCCTACGAGGGCACCGAGCGCCTCATCCGCGCGCTGGAGGCGCTGCGCGGGACCGATCAGTTCATCCTGTACCACACGACGGACATTCACCCGCTGAACATACAGACCCCGCTCAAATTCTCCACCGAGGTGGAGGTGAACATTCCGCTGGCGGACCGCTTCGTAAAGCTCGACCGCACGGTGCCGAGCGTGCGTACGCCGCGTCTGCCGATCTATCTGGAGCAGTTCCTCGTGAGCATGCACCATGTCGACCGCAATATCGGGGAGATTCTCTCCTACATCGAGGAGCACTACGACGAGGACGAATACATTGTGAACCTCTATTCCGATCACGGCTGTGCGCTCTACGATCCCTTCATAACGCTGAAGGAGATCGATTTCGTCGGGGAATACGCCACAGGCGCTGCCTGGAT
>CALALM010000201.1 GCA_937925565.1 uncultured Centipeda sp. | reverse complement strand
CGTGTCACCCTCGGCTATGAGATGCGCCAGCCGAAATTCGAGCGCGTCCGCCGTATCACGGGCTACCTCGTCGGCACCACGGATCGCTGGAATAACGCCAAGCAGGCCGAGGAGCATGAGCGTGTCAAGCACGGACTCCACTGAGATTCACATCTCGGGGATCGCGCGGGATTCCATCGTGGATGGCGAGGGCATACGGCTGACGGTCTTTACACAGGGCTGTCCACGCCGCTGTCCGGGCTGTCACAATCCTGACACGCAGCCGCTCGTCGGCGGACGTATGACGACCGTCGGCGCAGTGCTCGCGGAAATCGACGGAAATCCACTTCTCACAGGGCTCACCCTCAGCGGCGGTGAGCCTTTCCTGCAGCCGGCGGCACTGCTCCCGCTTGCGCGCGGCGCACATGCGCGCGGACTTGATGTCTGGAGCTACACGGGATTCACCCTCGAAGAACTGCGTGCACAGAAAGATCCCGCCGTGGATGCCCTGCTGGACGAACTTGATGTGCTCGTCGACGGCGACTACCGCGCCGAGGAACGCGATCTCACTCTTCACTTTCGCGGCTCGCGCAATCAGCGCGTCATCGACCTCGCCGCGACCCGTGCAACGGGTGCGTTGACATTCTTGTATACAGACGAATGATGAAATCCCCCACACAGTACGATTTTCCGTGTGGGGGATTTTGTTAGGGAAGCACTGATAAATTCAGCCGCGGCATCTTAGCGCATCTTTTTTGCCCGAACTGTGTCGGCAAATCCTCCACATAGTCCCCGCTATGCGTCCGGTTTGCCTCCTTGTTCGAACAAAAAATCTACGCCAATCTGACGGACTTCATTTTATCAGCGATTCCTTAGAAAAAGTTGGCATATTGATAAAAAAAATGGTATGATGCAACCATGAGAAAGACATTGTTGGGAGGAATCAAATATGGCAGAAAAAACACGGGCAAAAAAGGTGCAGGAAACCAAGCAGCTCGCGCTGAACATTGATGCGACCGTCGAGATCGGTATGTTGGAGATATCGAGTACACAGGCAATGCGCGTCTCCATCATCCGCTCGCGCGGGCGTCGCTACACCGCCATCACCCCGTTCTACCGGAAGAGGGTTCAGGATCAATGGAAGCCCAAGGCATCCGTCTGGATTCCCGTGGAACGCACAGGTGAGATCGCGGACTACCTGGCACGCGCCAATAAAAAAATCCATGAAAGCGACGAGGAAGGCTGAATTTATCAAGGCGGCCGAAAGTATAGGAGGCTGTTGCACGAAGCTAAAAAACTTCGTGCAACAGCCTCTTTTTCATGTCTTTTTATGTGTCTGTACATTAGGGAAATATTGCCAAGATGAGTCCGCCCGCCGCGATGAACGCAATCGCGACGCCATGAAGAAAGCTGACCCGCTCGCCAAAGACAATGACAGCGATCACGACGGCAAAGACGACGCTCAGTTTGTCGATCGGGGCGACCTGCGTGACCGTCCCCTCCTTGAGTGCCAGAAAGTAGAAGAGCCACGAGAGTGCGCCCGCAATGCCGCTGAGTGCGACAAAGAGCAGTGCCTTTCGGTCGGCGAACACCTGCGGCAGGTCAGCGGTATGCCCCTCAGCGACAACCACGCCCACAAGAAACACTGCCATAATCACGGCGCGTACCGCTGTTGCCGCGCTGCTGTCAAGTCCCGCGACGCCCATCTTGCCGAAGATGGACACGAACGCGGCACACAGTGCCGAGAGCAACGCATAGATCAACCAACTACTCATCGCCATCCCCCTACATATGAAATTCAGTATAGCATTATTTGCCCGCTGTTACAAACGCGTCTTTCAAAATCTGCAGCCATCGTGTAAAATAGGAAGCTATAGGAGGGAGCGAAATGATACGACAGGCAACGGTGCAGGACATTCCCGAGATCCTGCGCATCTACGGGGCAGCGCGCGCCTTTATGCGGCGCTCGGGCAACATGACGCAGTGGAGCGGCGGCTATCCGTCGGAGGATATCGTACGCGCGGATATCACAAAAAATATACTCCGGGTGATGGAAAACGAGACGGGACATCTCTATGCCGTCTTTGCCCTCATCCCGGGCGACGATCCGACGTATGCCCGCATAGAGGGCGCATGGAAAGACACTTCCCCCTACGCCACGATCCACCGCGCGGCGAGCGACGGGACGGAGCACGGCGTCTTCCGTGCCATGCTGGACTTCGCGCGTACGCAATACAATCATCTGCGCGCCGATACCCATGCAGACAACATCCCCATGCAGAGCTGTCTGCAAAAGAACGGCTTTGCTTACTGCGGTGTCATTTACCTCGCAAACGGCGACCCGCGCCGTGCCTACGAATGGAGTATATGAGCACACGTAATTACACATTTAGGAGAGAACATCTATGGCAACCATCTTTTACCCGAGCTGCAAGGTTCAGGCAGACTTTCCCACCGAGAGTGCGGCGGTGCGCCGCTATCTTGAGGAGCGGCACGGTGTGCAGACGGCAGGCTGCTGCCGCCCGCATCACCCGAAGCTGGCACCGGAGGATCACGCAATCGTCCTATGCAACAACTGCGCGAACATCGTCGAGGAAAGCTCCAAGGCGGGCGCGTTCACGTACGTCTGGGAGCTGATTGATCGAGACGCGGATTTCCCCTTCCCCGACTACGGCGGCGAGCGCATGACCGTGCAGGACTGCTGGGCGGCGGTGGAGCGACGCGGGATGCAGGAGGCGATCCGTTCGCTCCTGCGTAAGATGAACGTGACCATCGTCGAGCAGGAGGAGAATTTCGACAAGACCCGCTTCCACGGGCACGCCCTGCTCGCGCCCTGCTTTCCTGGCAACGCAAAGCTCATCCCGCGCCGCTACGAAAACGGCAACTCCCCCATGTTCACCCCCATGACGGAAGAGGAACAGCACGCCTACTTTCAGAGGCACGCACAGAAGCTGCCGACGGAGAAGGCAGTCTGCTCGTGCAAATACTGCCGCGACGGCATCGACGCGTGCGGCAAGACAGGCGTTCACATCCTCCAGTTACTCTTTCCGACAAAAACAGGAGCATCCATATGATCGAATGTGTCACCGTCGGCGATATGATTCCGACCAATTCCTACTTCTATATTGACGATGCGACGCAGCACGGCTTCCTCATCGACGCGGGTGCGGAGGGCGACCGCCTCGCCGCCCATGCAGAGGAGCGCGGTTGGACAATCGAGCGGCTGCTCCTCACACACTGCCATTTTGACCATATCGGCGGCGCGACGGAGTTCTCCATGCGCACGGGTGCGCCCATCTATGCCGCCGAGGACAGCCCGCGCTACTACAGCGACCCAAATTGGAATCTCTCGCTCTGGGGCGGCGGCGCAGTCACCCTCACGGATGTAACGACGTTTGCCGACCGTGAGGTCATCACGCTCGCGGCGAATCCCGCGATGACGCTCGAGGTGCGCTATACGCCGGGGCATACGACAGATTCCTGCATCTTTTACGCGGCGCGCGATCACGCCGCATTCGTCGGCGACACGATCTTCTGCGCGAGCGTCGGGCGCACGGACTTCCCGGGCGGTGATACACGGGAACTTTGGGACAGCATCGCACGTGAGGTGTTCACCCTGCCGCCGGACACCATCCTCTACTCGGGGCATACGGAGGAGACGACCGTGGGCGCGGAGATGGCGCGCTACCGTCGATGAACTACGCGGAGTTCATGGCGTCTCTCGCAAAGGGCGAGCCGCCGCATGTTTTCCTGCTCGCGGGCGAAGAGAGCTATTATGTGCGGCGTGCCGAGGAGGCAATCCTGCGCCGCCTCCTCCCAAATCCCGAAGATCGTGCGGACGCACTCATCCGCTACGAGGAGATGCCACCGACCGACGCACTGATGGAGGCACTCGAAACGGCACCGTTTTTCACGGACAAGATCGTCGTTCTCGTGCACGATGCCGCAATCTTTCGCGCAGCGAAAAAGAAGGACGACGCAGAGGATATCCCCACGCCGAAGGATACGGACGCGGAGCGGCTCATCTCCCTGCTCGCCGACCTCCCACCGACCACGTACGCGATCTTTACGCTTGCGGCAAAGCCCGACAAGCGCAGGAAGCTCTATCAGACAGTCGAAAAGTACGGGCGCATCCTCGAGAGCGAACCCGTGCGCGCGTGGACGGTGGAGAACTGGCTGAATGCACGTCTGCGCGAGATGGGACGCAGTATGCACCCAAAAGCACGCACATTCTTCCTGAATGTGGTGGGGATTATGCCGACCATCTCGCTTGAGTTCCTCGATCGGCAACTTGAAAAGCTCACGCTCTACACGGATAATACACAGTTTACCGAGGACGACCTGCGTGCGGCGTTCTCCGAGATGCCGGAGGTATCGGTCTTTGCGCTGATGGACGCCGTGAGCGCGCGCGATGTCTGCCGTGCGCTCGACCTCCTCGTGCGCTGCCGCGCGGACGGTGTGCACTTCACCGTGCTCCTCGCCCTCCTCGTGCGCCATGTCCGCCAGCTCTGGCAGGCGAAACGGCTGCTGATGAGCGGTACTCCGCCGAAGGGGCTCGGCAAGATCATGGGGTTGCATCCCTTTATCGCGGAGAAACTCGGCGGGCACGCAAAGGCATTCCCCGAGACAACGCTCGAACGTGCCGTCCTCGCCCTCGCCGATGCGGACTATCTGCTGAAAACGGGGCAGGCGGGAGATGAGCTGTTGGAGGATGTTCTGATACGGCTGTGCCAAAAATAGTCTTGCAATGAAATAGGGAAGATGTTATATTATAAACGTAGTAGGCAACTACACTTGCTGCGACAGAGATAATGTTTCTCTGGTCGACACACTTCCTTTCCGTGTTAGGGGTGGCAACGAAAGGAACATGAAAAGAGAGGCAACTGCGCCATGCAGTGCCTCTCTTTTCATTTACCGTAAATATCCCGTATAGTCCCCCACGCGCAGGATCTCCTCCGCGCGGGCGATCTCCTCCGCCGTCGGCGCGGGCGTCTCCCCGAGCCGATACGGCAGGTGCAGTTCCTCGTACTTGTGACGTGCCATCGCGTGATAGGGAAGCACCTCCACGCGGTCGACCGTCTTTAGCTCTGCAATGAACTCCGAGAGGCGGACGAGATCGTCCTCCCCTGTCGTCCACCCCGGTACAAGCACATGGCGAATCCACATCCGTTTGCCGTGCTCCGAGAGAAAGCGGGCAAGAGCAAGTGCGCTCTCGTTCGATACGCCTGTGAGTGCCCTGTGCACTTCATCGTCGATCTGCTTCAGATCAAGCAGGAACAAGTCGGTAAGCGGCAGCAGCGTTTCAAATTCGCTAAAAAACGGTTCGTCATAGGTGAATGGCTCGCCCGCCGTGTCGATGACGGTGTTCACGCCCTTTGCCTTTGCCATGCGGAACAGCTCTGTCACGAACTCAAGTTGGAGCAGCGGCTCACCACCGCTGACCGTGATGCCGCCCTTCTGCTTCCAGTACGGGCGATACCGCCACGCCATCCGAAAGATCTCCTCCGCCGTCGCCTCATAGCCGCCCGCCCGCTCCCATGTCTCGGGGTTGTGGCAGTACCGGCAGCGATAGCGGCAGCCCTGCACAAAGACGATGAAGCGGATTCCGGGGCCGTCGACCGAGCCGAAGCTCTCTGTCGCGCTGATTCTCCCTTTACATATGCTCA
>CALALM010000200.1 GCA_937925565.1 uncultured Centipeda sp. | reverse complement strand
TCTGAGCTCTATGGCGTCCGGCTTCGTCACTTCGATAGAGCGGAAAGCCATTTCCAAAGAAAGAGAATCCAGAAGCGCAATCTTCCAAATGGTCTTCAACCCGACCGCTTTTGCTCTGCTGATCTGATACGCATTTGCGCCGATGACAGCATCCACCTTGTAGGCTTTCTTCAGCATCTCAAAGGCGATCGTATCCGTTCCAAGACCGCCGATGAGTTCATGATTGACAAAGACTTCCTTGCGGTGTTTATGACAAAGCATTGTCAGTTCCGCGAGATTCCCGATATGCGATACCGTGCTCAGCAGGATCTCGCTTCGTTCCGACTTCAGTGCCTTTTCCAAATTTCGTATATCCCGTACGGAGGGGATCAGCATGAACTCCCTAGCCATCCTGATTCTCGCTCCAATACTGCAGCAAATGTCGGTTCAGCCGCTGCCATTCGGCATATCTCTTTTGATAGAATGCGGCCTTTTCCGGATTCGGAACAACCGGAGGCTTCAGCTTGACCGAACGTGCGAATGCCTCTTCATAATTCTTGTATACACCCGCGCCGATGCCGGCAACAATAGCGACGCCATGCGCACCTGTTTCATCACACTCGACAATTTCCACAGGCAGACGCATCGTATCGGCAAAGATCTGTGTCCACACAGGGCTCTTTGCCATTCCTCCTGTCAAACGGATAAGGGAGGCAGGCAGCCCGGCATTGATAAGAAAATCAATGTGAAATTTGTGAATGAAGGCGATCCCCTCGACGACCGCATAGCACAGTTCACCATATGACGTATGCATATTGATATTGCTGAATCCCGCACGCGCATTCACATGGATGCTGGGCGATGCTACAAACGGCTGAAAATACGGTGTATCCATATTGGGTTCTGCCTGTCGTATCCATTCGTTCAACACATCGTAATAGTCACGCTGCTCATAGACGGCAGTCAGCCGAGCCTTATCTCCAAGTACGTGATGGAACCATTCGTAGTTCGTCGCAGACGCCCCCGTATACGAACAGTTGAGGTATTCGTTCTTGTGAATATAGGGCATATTGCTCGATGCATTCGGTATGACGCGGTCCGAATGCGTTTCGTTGATGCACCACGAACCGGCAATAGATGTAATCACCCCGTCTCCCGTCGCTCCTGCTCCG
>CALALM010000199.1 GCA_937925565.1 uncultured Centipeda sp. | reverse complement strand
ACATTCGGATGTGTGCCGAACACCTCCGTCAGTCGTTCCGTCAGCCATTGCGCGGTCTCTGCGGCACGCTCCAATATATTCTCCTCATCAAGAATGTCGAGCACGGCGAGCGCCGCGGCGCAGCCGAGCGGGTTGCCCGCGTAGGTGTGCGAGTGCATAAACGCCTTGCCCTCGCTCCAGTCGGCGTAGAATGCCTCGTAAATTTTTTCTTTTACAATCGTGATCGACATCGGCAGATAGCCGCCCGTCAGCCCCTTCGACAGACACATGATGTCGGGCGTGATCCCAGCGCGCTCGCACGCAAAGAGTCGCCCCGTGCGCCCGAAGCCCGTCGCAATCTCGTCCGCGATGAGGAGCACATCATGCGCATCGCAGAGAACGCGCAATTTTCGCAGGTATTCCTCGGGATAGATGCGCATGCCCGCGCTCCCCTGCAGGAGCGGCTCGACGATCATCGCCACCGTTTCGTGCCCGTGTTCCGCAAACGCACGCTCCGCATGGACGAAGCATTCGCATGTACAGTCCTCACGCGTTGCTCCAAACGGACAGCGATAGCAGTCGGGCGCCTCGACGTGAATGTTGTCCATCATCATGGGCTTATACATCTCGGCGAAGAGATCCATGCTCCCAACCGAGAGCGCGCCGATGGTCTCGCCGTGGTAGCCCTCCGTGAGGCACATAAAGCGCGTCTTCTCCGTGCGCCCCGTCTGCTGGCAGTATTGGAACGCCATCTTGAGCGCCGCCTCGACCGCAGAGGAACCGTTGTCGTTGAAGTGAAACTTCGTCAGGCCCTCGGGCACGAGCGACGCCAGTCGCTCGGCAAGCTCGATCGCGGGGCGATGGGAGAAGTTTGCAAAGATGACGTGTTCGAGTCGGTCGAGCTGCTCCTTGAGCGCCGCATTGATCTTTTCGTTCGTGTGCCCAAGGAGGTTCGCCCACCACGAGCTTACGATATCGAGATAGGCATGTCCGTGTACGTCGTAGAGCCACACTCCCTTTGCGTGGTCAATCACCATCGGCGGCAGCTGCTCATAGTCCTTCATCTGCGCGCACGGGTGCCAGATATGGCGAAGGTCGCGCTCCTCAATCGTCGGCATAAAGCTCTCCCTCTCCCTCAGTCATACAATGCGGCAAGCGCATCCGCCGCCATCGGCAGCTCCACGGCACCGTGCTCCACACAGGCGAGCACGCGCACTCCCGTCAGTGCCTCAACCATCCGCACATTGTCCTCCTGCATCGTGCCGCCCTGCCAGTTGTTGAAGATAAAACCCTTCAGCGGAATGCCGCGCATCCTCAGATGCTCTGCCGTCAGGACGGCGGCGTTGATCGTGCCGAGTCCTGCATCCGCGACGACGAGCGCGGAGAGTCCGAGGCGCAGGACGAGATCGTCCAAGACAACATGCTCCGCGTCATCCCAACGCAGGGGGCAGATAATGCCGCCGCTCCCCTCCACCGTCAGATAGTCCGTCCGCTCCTGCGCCTGTTTGAAGTCCTGCTCGACTTTGTCGAAATCTATGGGACGGTTTTCAATCTGCGCGGCAAGATGAGGAGATACGGCATCACGATAGATGTAGGAGACGCTTGCATCCTCTGCCGCGAGTCCCGCAATCTGCGCCACATGGAGCGCATCGCCCGGCAGGAGCGTGCCGTCCGCGAGGGTCTCCGCCCCCGAGAGCGCCGCCTTGTAGTAGCCTGCACGCAGCCCCGCATCCACGAGTTTTTTCACAATCAGCCCCGTGACATAGGTCTTGCCGATGTCCGTACCCGTCCCCGTAATAAATAATGCCTTGCCCATTGTACTCTCCTCAATGCGCAGTGTAATGCTCCACGCGAACGCTTAGTTACGCAAACGGTCGGACACTTATCTGCCTAAATACCTGCGGACTTCTTAAACGCGCTTCGCTTGGACGAAAGAAATCCGCAGGGGGCAGAACGTGCCCTCTGCTCCGTTTGCTTCACTAGGGTTCGCTTTCGGAGCATTACACCGCAATTTTCATCCTCCTACTACACCCACAGCCCTGCCCGCTGTGTCCGCACGCCGATGTAAGCCGCCGCGACGCAGAGCAGAAAATCCGGCACAACCTGTAGCACACCGCAGTACCAGATCGCCACCCAGAAGCCGATCGGCGCGTCGATGATATAGTTCGATGCAAAGTAGAAATACGAGATGCCGAACACATAGACCACCACCATGCCCAGAAGGCATGCCGTCAGTGCGCGGCGAAACGTCGGCACACCCGTGCGGACGAACGCACCCGTCACCCAGCCCTGCACGATGAATCCCACAAGGTAGCCGAACGTCGGCTGAAGCACATAGCCGGGTCCCCCGCCCGAGGCAAAGACCGGAATCCCGACCAGTCCCATCAGCACATATGTCCCGATCGCAAGTGCTCCGAGCCGCGCTCCAAGCATCAGCCCCGCAAGCAGGGTAAAGAGGAACTGCAGTGTATACACATCCGTCCCGACCGGAATGCGGACGAATGCACCGACCGCAACGAGCGCAATAAATAGTCCGCAAAGGATTATTTCTCGTAACTTCATAATGTTCAGATACCTCCAAGCATATTTATCAATGAAATAAATCTGTTTTATCATACACTTTTCGGTAAACAGTGTCAACCTGTTTGTTTCATTCCGGTTTACAAAAATGTACACAAAAAAAAGACAGCACACAGACTGCCCGATATGGTATGATGCAGTTGGTGCTATCTATTCGGTGGACGGTTAATCGTAGCCCTAGAGGGTGGTGATTGACTATGAACGAAACAAATATTACGCTTTTGTTGCTTGTCGTTCTAGTATTACTGATAAAAAAGTAAACCGCCCCATAGCAGCCAAGTTATAGGCGGTTTTACTTTCCAACTATACAAGGGCTGACCGTTTACACGATAGCACCTTTTCTATGCGTATTATACAACAGAACGAAAATCTTTTCAAGCACTATCGTTTCGTCACACGTACACGATCCATCTCCGTGCCGTCCGGCAGGAAGCACGCGATCTCGAGCGCGTCCCGCGTGACCTCCATCGTGAGATAGTTGTCCGTCTCGGGCTGCGGCAGCGTCACCTCGTCAAAGGCGTGATCGATCCAAAGGTTCGGATAGCGGACATCACCTGCAACGCCCGTGAGGATATAGAGAGGTCCCTTCTTGTCCGGCGTCTTCTCGAATCCGAAGATATGCCCACGGTTCCGATACGTATGCAGGTGGGCCGAAAAAACAACATCAATCGCGAGCTCGTCAAAGACGGGCATCCACACGCGACCGTTCTCCTCGTCAATGCCCTCCGTGCGCTCAGGGCGCCCGTTGATGCGGTACTGCAGTACATCCTTGTGCATGAGGACAACATTCCACCGTTTCCGGTGCGCCTTCAAGTCACGGCGGATCCACGCGAGCTGCTCCTCGACCAGCCCTTCCTTGAACTCGCTAATCTCCTTTTGCTGTGTGCAGAGCACGATGTAGTGCACATCACCGTAATCAAAGGAATAATAGTAGCGATCGAACTCCTTGCTCCCGTTCATGGGTGTCCTGAAATAGTGCAGGTACGCCTCCGGCAGGCGCACCTTCCAGTCGAGATTGTACGTCTCGTGATTCCCCATCACGGGCACGATCGGAATGGAACGCTGCATTTCCTTGACCCCGACAAAGAACTCTGTCCACTGAAGCCGGTCTTCACCGTTGTCCACGAGATCACCCATACAGGTGAAGAGCTGCGCATCCGTATTGCGTGCCCACGCGAGATGCGCCATCTGCTGCCAGTCCGCATAATCAGAGGACTGGGAGTCGGGGAAGATCAGCATCTTGTAGGATTCATTAACCGTCGGTGCATAGAGCTCCTGCCAGTCCGATGCCGCATCCCCCGCCGTTATGCGGTACTGATAATGCGTGCCCGGCGTCAACTGATCGAGCTCCGCCCCATACTGATAAACCTCGATGCCCCCATCCGTAAATCGATCCCCCTTCGCAGGATAACGACGCACAATCCGCTCCATCCCCTGTACGCGCAACTCGACGGTCTGCTTCCCACCAGGCTGAGACATTTCCCACATGAGGACACGCGCCCGCCCCGTATCCTCCGCAACGATCTGCCGCAGACGTTCCGCGTACAGTACGCCCGGGAACTGACACATTGCCGTATCCCGAAGCCCGCGCAGTCCACCGATCTGCCAGAGCACCGCTCCGCCTGCCGCGAGTACTCCCGCTACAACGCCCGCCTTGATAAAGGTGCGACGATTTATATGTTTTGCCATAGATTCATTCCTTCATTTATTCTCACTGCACCTCATCACACTCCTTGGTGCAGACGCCAAGTCAGGTTTTTCGTTCATTTCATGCGGACTGCAGATAGCAGGAGGCAAGTTCCTCCGCCGTGAGTTCCCGCCCCTGTGCGCGCAGCTTAAGATAGCGCGCGACATCCACGCAGCTGATCCGTCCGTCGGGGAGGAAACTGCCCGTATCGCACGCGATGATATTGTTCGGCAAAAAGAGCGGCACATTTCGCCCGTCGAGCGCCTGTGTCGGTGTGTGCCCCACGACGACAAGCTCCGCTCCCCTATAGTTATCGAAAAAGCTGTCGCGAATCCAAAGAAGATCCTGCGATGTCTGTTTTTTGCGTGCAGGATTAACGCCCGCATGGACAAAGAGTACACTCTGCCCGTCCCGCTGCACACGATGATAGAGCGGGCGTGCCTTGACGAACGCAATCAGCTCCTCGGACTCCGCCTCCGGCAGCACATCAAGCTGTTTCTTCGTCACCTTGCCGCCGTTCATCAGCCAGATATCGAAATGTCCCAAGAATGTGCGTCCTCGCCCGTACTGCTTCAGATATGCGAGCATCATCGCCTCATGGTTGCCGCAGAGCGCATGCACGTTCTCATAGCGCTCCACCTGTTCGCGCACAAAGCGCAGCGCATCCACAGGAGCGGCGCCGCGATCGATATAGTCCCCGAGAAAGATGAGCAGATCCTGTTGATCGTCGAATGCAATTTTTTTCCAAAGCATACGTAGTTTGTCCACATAGCCGTGGACATCGCCCACGGCAAGAATCCGTCGAAACGCCATCGCTGCCGCCCCCCTTTCGATGTCTTTATTATTATAACGCACGGGGTCTGAAATGAACATGAGAGCCGCAAATCTTTCTATGTATTCCGTGCCAATTCAAGCCGTATGATTGACATTCTGCGCCGCGCGATATATGATACGGGTGTTGCGTTATGTTCATTTACATGAGCAGGAGGAAACAGATGATAGAACGCTATACCCGTCCGGAGATGGGACATCTCTGGTCGATCCAGAACGAGTGGCAGACCATTCTGAACGTGGAGATCGCCGCGTGCGAGGCAATGGCGGAGCTTGGCGAGATCCCGGCCGCCGCCGTGCAGAACATCAAGACAAACGCGAAGTTCGACGTCGCGCGCATCAATGAGATCGAAAAGACCACCGACCATGACATCATTGCATTCCTCACAAATCTCGAGGAGAACGTCGGCGAGGACTCGAAGTACATCCACAAGGGTCTCACGTCGAGCGATGTCAAGGACACGGCGTACTGCGTCATGATGCGCGATGCCGCCGCGATCATCCTCGATGATCTGCGCGCATTCCGCGAGGTTCTGCTCCGCCGCGCCGCCGAGTTCCGCCACACGCCGTGCATCGGACGCACGCACGGCATCCATGCAGAGCCGATGACGTTCGGCCTGAAGCTGCTGCTCTGGAGTGCCGAGATCGAGCGCGACATCGAGCGCCTCACCCGTGCGAAGGAGATCGTCTCTGTCGGCAAGCTCTCGGGCGCGGTCGGCACCTACTCCAACATCGACCCGCGCGTCGAGGAGCTGACGTGCAAGAAGCTCGGCATTACCCCCGTGCGTCTCGCCACGCAGGTCATCCAACGCGACCGTCATGCCGAGTTCGTCACAACGCTCGCCATCATCGCGGGTACAATGGAGAAGATCGCGACCGAGATCCGCAACCTGCAGCGCACGGACATCCGCGAGGCGGAGGAATTCTTCAAGGCGGGGCAAAAGGGCTCGTCCGCGATGCCGCACAAGCGCAACCCGATCAACTGCGAACGCGTCTCGGGCATGGCGCGCCTCGTACGCGGCAACGCCGTCGCGGCACTCGAGGACATGACCCTCTGGCACGAGCGCGACATCTCGCACTCCTCCGTCGAGCGCGTCATCCTGCCCG
>CALALM010000198.1 GCA_937925565.1 uncultured Centipeda sp. | reverse complement strand
TCATGGCAGGGTTCTTGTAAATGTCTCCAAGGTGCGGTGCCGGTGTCCGATCGAGCAGCACCGCTTCCTCTAGTTTCCCCTGCTCAATCAGATCATGACGTTGTGCATCCAGCGTTCGATGATCGATTCGGCAGGACAGACCTTTTTCTTTGAATTTATCGTTGACGATCTGTGCCCATTTTTCACGCAGTTCAAGCGTTGCCTCCTTCCGTGCCCAATACGTTTCTGTGCGGTAGCCCTGTGTCGGTTCACCCGCTTCGTTCTCTGCGTAGTTTTTGAAAAACTTATCTTCTGAGAGCGGGCGATCCGCCTCTAACACTTTTTCGCTGAACATCAAATGACAGTGAATGTTGCGATGCTTACTGTCAAAAGCTGCCGGTTTGTCATGAATCGCGTATGAATATACGTGGTTCTTTTTTATTCCTGTCTCCTCTATGAGTCGCTCGATCAGTGCTTTGTTTTCCTCAAGGGTTAGCTCTTCCTGCAAGCCGATGCGGAACTCCCGATATGCACGACCGTTCTTGCGTCGGTGAGTTTCGGCTTGCTCCCAAAAATCTGCGGCATTTTCTGCCCATTCCGGCAGATTGCCGGAAGCGAGAAAAACAAGGTCTTCCCGCCCGGACCGGTTTTTCTCGAATTTTCCTTCACGGGCAATGTACTCGAAATGCAATTTCGTATTGAGTTTTGAGCCGTCGCGGCGTGTACCGTGCGGCGTGTTCTCGAAATAGAAAATTGACATTTTGACTCCTTTGCCGAAGCAAATGTTTTATCGCCGCTCGCGGCGATCTGCACATCCATGCACGCATGGATGTGCTTCATCATGCTTTTTGAAGCATGATGAGATGCGGCGACGCCGCATTGCGCCGGAGGCGCACCGGTCCAGCCGGAGGGTGGCGCATGGAAATCTCAAAGAGATTTCTGTAAATGCGCATTCCTTTTTCTGTTATCAGTATAATATCATATTACCTCTTTTAAGGCAATATCTACCCTAGAAAATACTTTCTATTATCTTTTATATAGCAGTATAAACAAGGAATGAATACAAGACAAAATATCTATAATTAACTGTTTATCTGTTTACATAAAACCTTATATATGATAAAATTTTCTAGAAGGAGGTGATAGAACGTATGGAACAACAGGAAAGATTTTATCCAAAAGGCAAAGCGACGGATGTATTTGATCGCGGTGCCGCAAAGCGTTTCCAGACGGATTTATACAATCTTGCATTGGATAAAGACGTAGCCAAGAAGCGGAATCTTCTCTATATGGCACTACTCGCTCTTTGTGTTGTTGCTATGGTATTTGTCGTGACAACGGCGAACTTTAAGACCTATGTCGTTCGTGTGGATAATGCAACGGGACAGGTGGAAGCCGGAGGCGAGCTGAAAGCGACGAATTACAATCCGCAGGAAGCAGAAGTGCGTGCGTTCCTCGTACAGTTCATTCGAGATACAAGGACAGTACCGCTTGATCCGGTGCAGTATAAGACGAACTGGGCACACGCACAACATTTTTTGACGCAGGAAGCGGCGAACAAATTAAACGCCATATTGCAGACGGACAATCCTGCATCGAAGTTTGGCAGAGCAACAATACAGCCGACAATCCGATCCATTCAGGCGCAGCCGGGATCACCGTCAACGTATCAGGTACGCTGGGTAGAAGATGAATTTGCACTGAGCGGGAATGCCACAGGTGTGAAAACAAGCTACACAGCGCTGCTTTCGGTTGTGCTTGATCCGCCAAAGAAAGAGGAAGAGCTGCTTATCAATCCGCTCGGACTCAAGATTAAGGATTTGACGATCACGAAAGAGATGGAAGAAAGGAAATAAGGGGGTGACATTGTGAAACTGAGGCGTAAGGTGAAAAATGCCTTTTTGATCGTGGGTGCAGCCTCTTTCGCAGCCATGCCCCTAACGGCATTTGCCTCCATACATACAACTGCTGAGGCATGGCATACGGAATCACGCTTAGAGTATATATATAACTACGATGGCGTGTATGAGGTTTTTGCACGCAAGGGATATGTCGTAGACATTACGCTCAAAGCGGGAGAAGAGATCAGCGGCGTTATTGCGGGAGATACCGCACGCTGGATGATCGAAACGGCGGTGATCGGAAGCACGCCGCACGTATTCATCAAGCCTGTTGTGGACGGCGTGACAACGAATTTTGTCATCTACACACAAAGCCGCGCGTATCATCTTTTGTTGTCGGAGCGAGAGGACTATACGCCGATTATATGCTGGAACTACCCTGAAAACGTGTACCCCTCGGTGGAGGTGACACCGGAGCAGGAAGTATTCAACGAAATATTCACGGAGCAGGTTGATGGACGGAGCGTCTATAAGGCGCTGCATCGTGATTATGAGTTTAAGGGCAGCAAGCGTGCGGATGAAGGTCTGTTTCCGCTCGAAGTTTTCGATGATGGAACACGGACGTACATCAAATTGGGCAAGGGCAACAAGTATGATTTGCCTGTTCTGTATCGGGTAGAAGATAAGAACAAGGGGAAGCTGACCCTTGTGAATTATCGTGTCCGTCATGGGTATATCATTGCGGATCGCGTATTTGATCACGCGCGGCTCAAATATTCAGATCGCGAATACGTTGATATATTGCCCCAAAAAGATGATCCGACAAAAGAGGATAAGGCGGTGAAACACAAGTGATGGGGTTCGATGTTCAGAAGATCAAGCAGAAGCTCTTTCATAGAAACTCTGATTCCAATGAAGAGGATTTTATAGAAGAAGATGGGTACTCCTCCGGCGACGTTTCGTATGATGATACAGACCCGGCAGAACGCGCCAAAACCGTGAAGAAAAAGCTCATCATGGTGGGCGTAGGCGCAGTGGCTATTTTTGCGGCTGCATCCGTAGCGAGCAACGCGCTCTTTAGCGGCGGTGAAAAAGGAGGAAATGCACAACAGCAAACGGGACCGACGGGAACTGTGACCGCAGGAACCCCTGCTGACGCCTTCCCTGCCAAGTATTCCGAGATTGCACAAACACAAGGAAAACAGCAGACGAACGGACACAATCATGCAGCAGGAAGCGATATGAGGACTCCGCAGCGAGATCCGCAGCTTGATACTGCACCGCAACCGACTCCTGTGCGTGTGGAGACTGTACCCGCAGGGATAGCACCTTCTGCGCCGATAATGCAGACGATCGATCCCGATGCCGGAAGCCGTGCACAGGCAGCCGAAAAAGCTGCGGATCAGGCGGCAAAAGAACGCGCCCTTATTGATGGAAGCGCACTTGCTTTCCAGATCGCAAAAGCAATCGCAGACGGCACGCCGGTCGCCGCTGTCCAACCGATTGAAAATGCAGCGGTCAACGCCGGCAATACCGTACAGAATATCAGCTATACGTCCCCTTCTTCCCCTGTGCAGAATGGAGGCGGCGGCTATGTATTGAATGCCGGTTCTGTCATTCAGGCGACACTCCTTACCGGTGTCACAAGCAATGTACCGAACGGGGATGTTGTGGCGCAAGTGCGGCAGGATATTTATGATAGTCTGACAGGTCGATATTTGCTGATTCCGCAGGGCAGCCGCCTGATTGGAAAAACGGCACTTGCAGGAGGCAAGCGCATAGGTGTTGTTTTTCAGCGAATCATCCTGCCCAACGGTGCGTCACTCAACCTTCCGGATCAACAGGCGATCGATGGCGTAGGTTATCCCGGATTGGTGGATAAATATGACGATCATCGCGGCTCAATTTATCGTGCGGGGGTCATCACTGCGCTGCTTGGAGCAGGAATGCAGAGTCTGACAGGCAATACATCCGGCACGGATAACCGCAGCCCCGGAGAAGAGGCGGTATCGGGTGCAGTCGCCTCCATTCTTCGCACCGGGCAGCAGCTGATTGCCAAAGATGTAGATGCACAGCCGACGATCGAGATTACACCCGGCTATCAGTTCAGCGTATTCATCAATCAAGACCTTTCGATCGGCGCATACGAGTACAGCAATGAATAACTTTGTGCGCGTCTACATCTTCCTGATGACGCTGCTGGTCGGCGCGTGGATGGCAACACAGAAACTCGCCGAAATGCTTGCATATAATCCTCGTCTCGGCACGCCGTTTCTCTTGCAGGGAAAACCGTACTATATGCCGTGGGATTATGTGCGGTGGTATTTCAAATTCAACGACGAGATACCGCTTGCCTTCAAGGAAACCAATATCTATATCCTTGGAGCATTTGTCATTGCTCTTGTCATCCTTGCTTTCACACTGCCAAAGAAGCAGGACGACTCCCACGGCAGTGCCCGTTGGGGCGCATACGAAGACCTTGCGAAGATGGAGCTAATCAGCGCGGGCGGCGTTGTCGTCGGACAGCGTGATAATGCGTTCATCCGTGCTGTGACAGGGCTTATGCGCAAGTTAGATACGCTGCAAAAGGAAAAGGTCGCCTATGCGGAAATGGGTTTTGAGCGGCGTCAAGATAAAACGAAGGACGCCCTGATGAATCGGATCACGCATATTTCACAGCGACTTGCAGATGAAGATGTGTCGAGTGAAGGTCAGAAGAAACTGATGCAGCAGCGTTCCGTGTTGGAAGAAGAATTGCAGCGCATACAGAGCTATGATCCGAAATCTGATTTGTTCACGGTTTATCCGTTCGTAGCCCTCTACAAGTGGATCGTACAATTTCATGCCAAAATCGCACATTTCTATCTGCGCGATAACTCCAACAAACATCTTGCCGTCATTGCCCCCACACGCAGCGGCAAAGGCGTCGGACTCATTATTCCTACGCTTCTTGGTGGTTGGAAGTCCTCGGTCATCGTCAATGACATCAAATCCGAAAACTGGGGTGTTACCGCGGGTTTTCGTAAGCGCATGGGACATACGGTTATCAAATTTGAACCAACGGCGACGGATGGGAGTACAGCACGCTGGAATCCACTTGACGAGATTCCGATCGGCACGCCGGAAGAAGTGTCGGCTGCGCAAAATCTTGCCTACACGCTGGCAGACTATGAGGGAAAAGGGAAACTCGATCATTGGGGAAGCAATGCAGCCGTTGTCATAACGACGGTCATTCTGCATCTCAAATATGCGCACTTTGCTGATCCTGAGCATTACCCGCACCCGCCGACGCTCTATGATGTTGCGTCTTTCATGAAGTCCAATACCGTAGGGATGGTCGATGATGAAGGGAATCCTGTCTATGAATGGGTTGATGCGGACGGCAACGCCTATGACAATCCCACCGAAGGTGCTGAGAAAATGCAGAAACTCGAGATCAAGGGATTCGTGGAATCCCTTGAAGACATGATGAATTTTGAGCATGTCCCCGACGACGGCATTGAAATCCGTGCGTGGGATCGCGAGCAAGGCGGTTACGTCAGTCGCAGATATACGCCGGAGGATATGCGAAACATGTACCCGCTGGCTACCACGCTGGACGATTGCCCCAATATGCACCCAATTATCTGCCAAAACTTCCGCGAGATTGCTGCAAAGCCGGACAATGAATGCGGCAGCATCGTTTCCACCGCGAATACCGCCCTCAAGGAGTATCTTGATCCGACGCTTGCACGCAACACATCCGTCAGTGATTTCTGTGTCGATGATCTGATGAATTACAAGCGTCCCGTATCCCTTTATTTGGTGACACCGCCGTCCGATCTGCTGCGTCTTGCGCCGATCTTCCGGCTCTTCTTTGAAATGATGGTCAAACATCATGCAAAGAAAATCGGTACATACGAGGGCGGCAGAGCGAAGACGATTTACAAGCATAAGTGCCTGTTCCTGATGGATGAATTTTCGTCCCTGGGAAATCTGAAGTCCTTTGCCTCTACCCTCTCCTATATTGCCGGATATGGCATGAAGGTGTTCCTCATCAATCAGGGCTTGCCGCAGATCAATGATATATACGGCAAGGACAATCAGATTTTGATGAACTGTCACTTGCAGATTTTTTACGCACCGAATGACAACGACACCGCAAAATATGCGGAATCACTTCTTGGCAATAAGACAATCACCGTGGAAAGTGTCTCGGACAGCGGTTTTCTCTCGAAGAAGAGTTATTCAAAGTCGCAGACCGGCCGGGCACTGATGACCGCCGATGAGATTAAGCGGCTTGGCGATCAGGAGATTATCGTCGCAAGCGGCAGCCCGCCGATCCTGACGGACAAGGTGAAGTATTACGAGAGCGGCTATTTCCTTTCGCGGCTCTATGATGCTCCCGCCGCAAGCGACATTATCCGCAGTCACCCATATCCTGAACGCGATGCGCTGCTTGCGCAAGGAAAGAAAAGCGGTGCAAAAAAGAAATCCCCGGCGTTCCGCCCCCAATGGATTGAAAATGGCGTCACCGATGCCGGCACGGTAGCAAGAAAGGAGTAAATATGGCGTCATTAAAGCAGATGGAGAAACGCTGGGAGAACCTGCGCAGAAAGCAGGAGGCGCTTCAGCAGGAAATGAAGAAGACGAAGCGCAACATGGAGATGCAGCGGACCAATGACATTGGCCGGATTATCCGCAGAACAGGTTTTCCCGTACACAATATGGCGATCTTGGTCGGTGCGCTTGTCCACGCCAAAGAGCGTATTGATGCGGGCGATCGTCAGGCGATGGATCAATACATCAGCTGCTATACGCGCTTTCAAGCGGATCATCCCGATGCGGGCTTAGACGATTTCATGGAAGAAGCTGCGGTGCAGCAGGAGGAAACGACGGAAGCCGAGAGCGACGAGGGCGGTGAGGAGAGCAATGGCGAGTCAAAACCCGAACTTTGATGTAGTGCTTGGTGTAGATGCTGTAAAGTTAATGCAGCGCGACGACATAACAGAGCTCTACATCAATGATGATGGGAAAATATGGTACAACTCTCACATTGAGGGGAAGGTGAAAACAGAAATATATCTGACGCCCGGAAAAGCACAGGCGATTATCGAACTGGCAGCGGGACAGGCGGGAAAGGTCGTCAATGAAGATATTCCGTCCATATCGGTGGAGATTCAAGGATATGGTGCTCGCTTTCAGGGCGAGATTCCCCCGATCGTGCGGCATCCACAGTTCAATATCCGAAAAAAGGCCGTGAAAATCTTTACATTTCAAGAGTATGTGGAGACTGGCTTTATGTCTGAGAAGTATAGGAACTTTCTGGAAGACAGCATTCAGGCGCGTAAAAACATCCTGGTCGCCGGAGGAACGGGAACAGGAAAGACAACCTTCCTGAATGCGATTCTTGCCGCGATTGCTGCCATATCCCCGTACCATCGGCTGATCTCACTGGAAGACTTGCCGGAACTGCAATGTCCGGCAGAGGATTACAGCCCGATGTTTACGAAGCAGGATACCGGTGACAGCAAAATCCGCTATAACATGACCCGTCTTCTCGCAGACTGTATGCGACGTTCACCGGATCGTATCATCGTAGGAGAGGTGCGCGACGGTGCTGCCTATACCATGCTCAAAGCATGGAATACCGGTCATCCCGGGGGTGCTTGTACGGTTCATGCAGACGACGCCGAAAAGGGGCTTACCCGCATCAAATCACTTGCGCAAGAAGACAGCACTGCTGGTGATGTGAAGGAACTCATCGGCGAGGCAATCGATGTTGTTGTTGTAATCCAGCACGTTGAACTGCCGGACGGGCGTAAAAGCCGCATAGTCAGTGACATCATCGAAGTGGAATCCTATGATCCGGTGCGCCAGCAGTATAACATCCGTCATGTATAAAGGAGTCCATTATGGACACCTAAAAGGAGGTACAGAGATGGAAGATCATGCAGATTACGGATGGGAAGAGGAGCTGGATGAAAATGTAATCCGTGCATTGGATGAAGCCTACTGTCAAGACCTGCAATCCTGCATGAAGGATGTAGAACCGGTGGCCAATGAACCGGATTACGGTTTTGAAAAAGTCCAGCAAGAAGCAACCGTCTTACAGGCTGAAATGAGCAAGTTCCGCACAGAAGAGCGTATAAACGGCGCATCGCCGCAGACGTGGGAGGGCTATGATCCCAAACACGCAGCAATAAAGCGGAACCTCCAAGAAGTTGGCAAGGCTCGCAGCAGCAAACAGCCGGAGGAAATCATGCGCGAGGCATCTGTGCGGGCTTCTGAATCCTTCCGAAATGCCAGTGACTATTTCCGCAAAGAGCGGGAACAGCTCGTTCAGAGGGAACAAAAATACCAGCAAGAGATTGCTGCACTTAAAAAGCAGCTTCAAGAAATGCGTTCCATGTTTCCGGGGCAAAACAACAGGGAGATGGAAGCATGCTTCTTGAGCGGCATGAGATTCTTTCGTGCGCTGGAACAGGAACGTGACGCAGCCAGAAAAGAATCCCCGGCGCGTGAGGCAAAACTCTTTGCACATACGCGCGAGGTAGTCAGCGGCGTATATCAGGACATCAAAGCCGCACCCAGGCAAATCCGTGACGCAATAAAGGAAAAAGCGGATCGGGCAGTAGATGCTGCGGTGCAGCGTGTCGCGGGTGTCTTTGACAAGGCAATTGTCCATTTGGATCAGCGCAGACAGGAAGTTCTTGCATTATCTCCGGTCGAAAAGACGAGCCGGACAGCTGTCAAGCGCAGAATTTCCTACAAACCCAAAAAGAAAGAAAAAATTAATGAAAAAGGTCGTTTTCGATAAGGCGCGTACGCGTCTTGAGAAGATATAGGGGATGTGTCCATTATGGACACCTGTTTCAGTTCAAGGGAGGAACGATCAATGAAAAACGTTATGAAAAACATGGGAAAAAGCATTGCAACGAAAGCGTTCAGTGCAGGTGTGGGTTGGTATTTGATGAGCAGCAAGGTGTTTGCATCCGACGTTTCCGCGCTGAAGAAAGGGGGCGCGGGCACTATTGACATTCAATGGCCGTGGATGAAATTTTTCAATTCGCTTGCGAACAACCTCACGGGGCCGCTTCCTATGGTGCTTGGTGTCATGGGCATCGTCGGTGCAGCGATCGCGCTCTTTTCGGGGCATAGCGGCGGCGGGACGCAGAAATTCATCCTGCTCATCTTCGTTATCTCGATCTGCTTGTTTGCCGTAAACTTCGTCAATGCAATTTCGGATTCGGCGGGCGGTCTTACGATTATGGGGCTGTGAGATGGAAAAGAATCTGCCGGAAGGCTACGAGATTCCCATTCATCGATCTCTGGTTGCACCGCTCTATTGGATGGGGATTCCACGAAATCTGTTCATCGGTGAAATTGTATTCGCTGTCCTCGGCGGGTTGATCTTCAAGACGTTTACCGTCATTATCATCGCCGCTATTGCGCATTACATCTTTCGTTTTCTCGGACAGCAGGATGCACAATTCCATGAAGTTTTTTGGCATTCGCGCCAGCATAAGAACTTCTATTACAGGTAGAAGGAGGGGGAATTTTGTTCGGTTTTGGAAAGAGGAAAAAGGCGTTCTCGCAGGAAGTCGGGGCTTTTGCTGAAAAGCCCCGGCTGCAATACCTGCTGCCGTGGGCATTCGTGGACTCTGAAACAGGTATTGTGCATGGAAAAGACCATTCCATGCTTGCCGTCTATGAGTTTCGGGGGCCGGATATGGAGAGTGCCACGGCTCTTGATCTCGTGCGCTACAACGCTGCGCTGAATAACGTCATCAAGACGCTTCCAACTGGGTACGTTCTGTATTTTGAAGCACAGCGCAGACGCTCTACAGAGTATGATGCCTCGGAGGTTGATATTCCGATCATCCAAAAGATGGAAAATGACCGCCGTGCATATTATGCGGAGCAGACGCATTTCGAGACGCGCTATTACTTTACCGTCTATCTTGAGCCGCCGCAGCTGATTAAGTCCAGGCTTACGGATGCGTTCATTGCGGATGCGAAGAGCAATGGGAAAAGCGCGGACATGCGTCTCTACGTCGAAGTCGTTGAGAAGTTTATTGCCAACGTCAACCTCATCGGCGATATGCTGAAATCATGGTTTCCCGATCTGCGGCCACTGTCAGCGGAAGATGTTATCACCTTTCTGCATACGACCATATCAGACAAGAATCATCGGGTGCGCGTGAATCCGCAGTATTACATCACGGATTATATCTGTGATGCGGATGTTCTGGGCGGCCGGGAAATGAAGCTGGGTGACAATCACATGAGAGTTGTCACAATCCTTGATTTCCCGCCGATGTCCGAACCAGGTGTATTTGATGTGTTTGACGGCATGGATCTGGAATATCGCTGGGTATCACGCTTCATTTGCCTGTCCAAAATGGATGCACAGAAGGAGCTGAAGGACTACCGGCAGCGCTGGAATCAGCAAATCAAGTCGTTCTGGACGCAGGTGCGTGAAGCGCTTACAAAAGAACATCTGGAAGACGATCTTGACGAGACGGCGGCATTCAACCGCGACGATGCGGGCGTTGCCTTGCAGGAGCTTGGGCAGGATTATGTGAGCTACGGCTACTATACCATGACGATGGTCGTCTTTGACAAGGACGCGCAGCGGTGCAATGAGAAGGCAAACCGTGTGCTCGAAGCGATCAACTCGCTTGGGTATACAGGCTATATCGAAACAGACAACAGCATGGAAGCATGGTGGGGGTCGATTCCCGGGTGCTATCGGGCGAATATTCGCCGCCCGATTATCAGCAGCCTAAATTTTTGTCACCTCGCCCCGGTCACGGCGACGTGGCCGGGTGACAAACGGAACGACTATCTCAAGGGGCCGGTATTACTCTACACTGATACATCAGGCTATACGCCGTTTCGACTTTCTCTGCATGTCGGGGAAGTTGGTCATACAATGGTTGTGGGGCCGTCCGGATCGGGAAAATCCGTCTTTCTCAATACCATTGAAGCGCATTTTCTCAAATATCCGAACAGCAACGTCTTCATCTTCGACAAGGCGGCATCTAGCCGCGCACTTACCCTTGCTGTCGGAGGAAATTTTTACAACATTGCCAGTGAAGACGAGGGTGAGCTGTCTTTTCAGCCGCTCGCAGATATTCACTATGACCATGAGGCAAAATGGGCAAAAGAGTGGATCATCGCCTATCTTGAACAGCGCAATGTCAAGATCACGCCGGCAAAGGATAATTTTGTCTGGAAGGCGTTGCTGTCCCTACAGGAATTTCCGGTTGAGCGGCGCACCTTATCCAGTTTCTGCGAACTTGTGCAGGATCAGGAAATTCGGCAGACATTGGAAGCACTCACAGTGAAGGGAAGTCACGGAAAACTTTTTGATAACAGCAAGGACATATCCGGAACGGGATTTTGGCAGGTATACGAAATGGAAACGCTTATGGCGACGCCCTCCATCGTTCCTGCAACCCTGGAATACCTATTTCATCGGATCGAAGCTAAGATTCGGAGCGCAAAAGGACCTTCCATTATCGTTCTGGATGAGTGCTGGCTTTTCTTCGATAACCCCATTTTCAAAGAAAAGCTGCGCGAATACTTCAAGGATATGCGTAAGAAGAATACGAGCATTATCTTCGCGACGCAGAACCTGTCCGACCTTGCGAATAAGCCGGAACTCCTGCATACCGTTATGGAGAACTGCCCGAACCGCGTGTACCTGCCGAACAAACAGGCAAGCACAAAGCAGAGCCAAGAACTCTATACGATGTTTAACTGCAACGATCGTCAGGTTGAAATCATCGCCAACATGACACCGAAGCAGGATTACTACTATTCGAGCGAAAAGGGCAATCGGATTTTTCGGCTTGCCCTACGCCCGATTGAAATTCCGTTCGTCACGGCTACATCGAAGAACGACCAGCAAGCAATCGATCAGATTCTTGCAGCCATGCGCAAGGATTCTTTCATCGAAGATTGGTTGACTTACAAAAATGCCGAAGATGAGTTGATCGATTACAAGGAAAATTATGCACGGTGTTCCTAATGAACACCAAGACAAGGGTGTCCATAATGGACACCTTTGACGCAGGAAGGAGCGCACATCATGAAAAGGATAGCAACAACCCTCTTGATCGCGGTCAGTATCGCTGCCGCCCCTTTGCGTGCATCCGCAGCAATTCCGGTCATTGATGTGGAAAATATTGCGCAGCAGCTCAAAACCTATCTTGAAACCGTAAAGCTCGTCACCAACACGGCAGAGCAGATTCAAATGCAGCTTTTGGAGCTGAAAAGTCTGCCGGAGCGTCTGATTACAAAATATAAGAACGAGCTGCTTGCCAGCGTGAACAAGGCAATCGATCATGCAAAGAAAACAGGTGTTTTGGTCGATGAGGCGGAATGGAAAAAGCTCTGGAACGAGCGATTCCCTGCCATTCTTTCCGGAGAACTCGCGCAAACGGCAAAGTTGGAACGCAGCGTAGAATCCACGATGCAGGCCTTGCAGTCCTTGCAGAATCAGAAGGATGTTACCGCTTATCACAATCTTATGAAGGAACTCCAGGAATCACAGAAACGGCTGCAAGAGCTGCTCGAACTCAACAAATCGCCGGAAGGGGCAAAGCAAGCCGCACAGATCGCAAATGAAATTGCCGTCGAAAAAGCGCACATCGACACCATCAAAACAACCATTCAGGCAATCAGTGCGCAGAATCAGGTCATGGAGTCACAGCGTCAGATCGTCAAGGAACAAAACGAACAGGCAGTAGCACAAGCGATGGCAGATGCTACGGAGGCAGCGATAAAGCAAATGCACAACGATGTAGAGGCTGCCGGACGTACAACAACAGTTAGGGAATCTGACCCGTTCAAGCGGAATGGCTTAGGTTCAAGTTGGTGGTAATATGGAGTTTGGAAAAGCAACTTTTTTAAATGACCTTCTGATTTTTTTTGAAGATCATTGCATGATAGGATATAAAGCACTTGCTCCTCATGCTTTTGAACTTATCATGGTGCTTGCTGTCATTGATATATGTATCACATGGACGCTCTACAGCGGCGAGCTTCGCATGTCGGAAATCATAAGCAGGGTTATGAAAATCAGCTTCTTCATGTTCTTCATTTTAAATTTTGACAAAATAAATCAAGCAATTCTGCTTTCATTTCAATATGCCGGACTCACTGCTGCCGGGCAGCCTGTAGATGGTGCATTATTAAAACCAAGCGGCATCATAGATAAGGGCTTTGAGGCCTGTGGCTCCACACTGACCTATATGATGAATCACAAGCTCAGTCTTTTGGGACCGGGGCTTGTGATGTACACAACTTACGTATTTGTAACGTTGGCAGCCTTCTTTTTCATGGCGTTTCAGATACTCATTACAAAGATTGAGTTTAACGTATTCGCCACACTGGCTGTCATTCTGATTCCGTTCGGGGTTCTGAAGCAAACCCAGTTCCTTTTTCAGCGTACGTTGTCTGCGGTCATCGCCTATGGCGTCAAACTGATGGTGATGACATTTATCCTAGGGCTATTTATTGCACTCTTTGATAAGTCCGGCGGGATTCCCGGATGGACGCCGGAATCAGAACCGAATTTTGGAGAAATGCTGCAATACGCACTTTCGTATGCGGCGATGGCTTTTCTCATGTGGCAGCTGCCCAATCTTGCTGCGGGCTTTATGAACGGGCAGCCCTCTCTTGAGGGACAGCAGGCAATCAGCGGAGCAAAGCAGATCGCAACGACAGCCGCCGCATTGGTTGCCATGCCGTTCACAGGCGGTGCTTCGGCAGCTGCTGCCGGCAAAGGCGCGATGGCAGCGAAGGCAGGATCGGCCATGAGTACAAGGACAGCCGCACGCGAAGCAGGTAAATCCGTTGCACGAAAATCCTTTTCCAACAGCAATGTCGGGAAAAACTTAATCAAAGGAGCGGCAGTAGGCGGAAGTGGAGGTAGAAATTCCGGCAACGGTAACAGCAGTAGAGGAAGTGGCGGTAATAGTGGTGGAGGAAACAGCGGCAACAGCAGCGGGTCACATCCATGAAACGCCTGTGTATTGCAATCATTGCCATACTGCTCTTACTTCCTTCGGTGGCAATGGCTATGCCGCCGTTTCCCGGCGGTGCTGTTACATCACCGTTTGGAGAGCGCGATGCGGGCGGTGGTGCAAGTCAATTCCACAGAGGAATTGACATCGGCACAGAGTCTGGCACACCGATTCACGCGCCGTTCAATGGGTATGTTGAACACGGTGCAGGTGATGGCTTTATTTACTGGGTTGAGATTCGCACGCCAGAGGGGGGCAGTCTCCTTTTTGGGGACTGTGCAGAGGCAACTATGGGCTGTCCTGTGGGATATGTTGCTGAAGGTACAGTAATTGGTTATACCGGCGGGGACGCCTATGACGGGCCTCTTGGGTATTCCTCGGGACCGCACAGTCATGTTGAACATCGTTTGAATGGAACACATGGCTCTCAAATTGATCCTGTCCCCTATCTCCTGTCTCTCGGTGTTGATCTGTCCGGCGATGTGGTCGGGGCCGGTGGTGCTGCGATGGATAACGCTGTCATTCCGTGGGGCATCGAGTCCATGCAAAAAATTGGCGAATCGATCAACGGCTTCATGGAATATCTTGTTGAGATGATCAGCAAGTCCTATGCACTGCTGCAATCGGCAGGGCTTGCCCTGCTGTTCGTCCTCTGTGTGATCGATCTCACCTTGCCGATCCTGACGGCAGGACTTGAGTTTTCGATTCCACAGCTGGCCGGAAAATTTGTCAAATACGGCCTTCTCTATGTAATACTGCTCAACTGGCAGATGATCGTCAACGATTTCTTTCTCGCATTCGTGTCCAGCGTCTCCGGAACATTCGTTGGCGATCCGTCTGTTATCGAGCAGAACGTATCACAACCGCAGCTTCTCGTGCAAAAATCGATTGCGCTGATGAATCCTGCGCTCAACAAGATTGCTTCGTTTGGTACATTTGAATTTACCTATAACCTAAGCAACATCATTGTGATATGGATTTCCTCGTATTTTGTTATCGGCACATTCTTCGTACTTGCCTGTTATATCATGGTCGTGTACGTCGAGTTCTATTTGGCAGCGGTGATCGCCGTTTTTACGCTGCCCTTTACGGCTTTTGGTTTTACAAAATTCGTTGCGGAGGGTTCTCTGGGCGGTGTCGTGTCCAATACTATTAAGCTGGCACTGGTATCAATCATGGTCGGTCTCTGCGTATTTTGCGTCAAAGACGCCACTGTCCCGAAGGATCTCTTTGATGCAGAACTCCCGGGACAGGTGCAGATGGGCGGTAACGGTGGTATAACCGGTCCACCGGAATATATTGCTATGGCGACGGCAGCCGCACAGAAATACGGTGTTCCCGTGAACCTCTTTCTGGCGCAGATTCAGCTGGAGTCCAACTGGAATCCGAATGCCGTGAGTGAAGCAGGTGCACAGGGAATCGCGCAGTTTACGCCGGAGACAGCAGCGGGATGGGGCATTGACCCATTTAACCCGGAGCAAGCCCTTGACGCCTCGGCACACTACATGAAAAATCTGTATGAAAAGTTTGGGGACTGGAACTATGCCCTCGCAGGGTATAACGGCGGTCCATACAGTATTCAGCGTGGGGAGCCGCTACCGGCATGGGCGAACGAGTATATCAATCTGGTCTATCAGCGTATGTCCGGCTCGTATGTTGCAAAGGCGTCCATCACAACGGAGCAAAGCGTCAAGCATTTGCTCATGTGTGTCGGTCTGATCGCCCTAGCCGTCCTTACGATGCGCATACCGAAGGTGTTCATGCGGTCACTGGGAGGACGTTATGAACTTTAGGTTTAGGGAACAACGAAAATCTAAAATCTTTGTTCTGTCCGTGATTTTTCTCATCATGATCGGGAGTGTCCTGCATTTCGTCTGCGGAAAGCTCCTATACTGTAACATGACCAATTCTGCTGTCAGAGGGCTTTATGCCGCTGCGCCGAATCAAAACCTTGCGTGGGGGGATTATGTCATCGTACGTCTGCCGGAGGGAATCGAGAGTCTGCATGTTGATGCGGGCTTTCGACTCCTCAAGCGCGTACGAGGCTTCCCCGGTGAATCCTATACCGTTGATGAGGAGTATTTACGAACACATGACGACAGCTACAGAATCTATCATAAAGATGGATTGCCGCAGCTGGAAACGGGGACGTACACCATTCCTGATGGGACGCTGCTGCTTCTCAATGACACCGATGATTCCTTTGATTCGCGGTATCTTGGGACAATCGAGTCATCGCAGATCGACAAGAAGGTATTCCTGTTGTTGTCGTATGAACCATTTTTGAAACTCATAGGGAGGGGTAAGATATGAGGAAACATCTGATATGTGCAGCCGTCCTTGTCAGTGTGATTGGTGCTTCTCCCCCTGCGTATGCGTGGGGATGGGACGATATTATACCGCCAGGATCACACGTTATCGATCTAAAGCGCCTAGCGGACAGCGTACGCGAGACGGTGCAGACGGTGGAAGCACTCCGAAATGAAGTCAAGAAACTCCAAAACCAAATTCAGGCAATGCGTAAGATTGAGCTTTACCCCCGTGAAATGGAAGCCGCGATCAAAAATGCACTGCAATTTCCAGATGTGAAGACAATTTTTGATTTCCGGGATACCTACAAGCCGCTGGAAGACTTCTATCATGAAACAGTGGATGCGTATAAAAAGGGCATCGATCCAACCACTGTCATGCACACCTACCATTCCGCTGAAAACCTCGTCCAGCAAAACATCATTACAAAGATTATCCAGAATCAGATAGAGCGGCAAAAATTATCGGCTGCCATTGCGACGAGTGAGGATGACAGTCTGCTGAGTGAACAGCAAAAGGCGAATCAACTGGAAGCCTTGGACGCACTCGGCAGCATTGATGAGGCACATATGATCGGTGCTTCCTACACGGCAGCCGTCAAAGATCAGGAGACGCAGCTCATGAAACGCAACATAGAGCGCGAATATGCAAACGCGCTCACGGTTTACCCATACGATCCCTACCATCCGACAGAATTTGACAAGAGGAACAACGCAAGCAAGAGCAAGGCGTTCGGATTCCTGAAATTCGGGCAATAAAAAGCAGGGCATTCGCCCTGCCGGCACTGTTGATAATCTTACATGCCCAGTCCGTTTCTCTTAAAGGGATCAGATTCATCTATGGTTGTTGTACGCCCTGCTGCTTCTGTTTCCTCGTGCATCTTTTGTATTGTGCGCATTGTGTCAAGAGCCTGCGCCCATCCTTGCTTGGCGAGTTCCCAATTCTGCTTGACCTTTAAGTAGTCGTTATTGAGTTCTGCCTTGGATTTTGCAAGATTTGCAAGTGTATTCAACTTCTCATCAAGCGCAGCCTGTTGTGTCTCTCTTTTTGCAACACCTTCCTCATCGATTTCTGTTCCACCTTTTGCTTTTGGTTTCATATATTCTATGTGACTCCACTCCTCTTGCTGTTGCAAGAACTCATTTTTTGCCGTATTGTACTTCTCTTCCTCGTTGCATCCGGCAGCGAGCAGAGAAATCAGGACGAGCATAACAAGCAAAATTTTTGACTTCATGACCTCAACTCCTTTTTCACTTAGAGGCTGCTGCGGCTCTCATCTGTTGCTCGCGCTCCTGCGCTTCTTCCGCGTAGCTTTGATGCTTGACTTTTGATTTCGCAACTTTTTGCTCTGCTTGCTTCACGCTGGATGCCCATTCCCCTGCATGTTGCAGATAGTCCTCCTTGATGCGTGCAAAGTCGTTATTCATTTCCGTTTTTGCCGTGGCATATTTTTCCATTTCGGCAATCTTTGCATCCATCTTTGGTACAAGCTCATCGTGTTTCCTCAATGCTTCTTCGTTGATCGCAAGGGTCGATTCCGTCCACTTGCCGTTGACGAGTTTTCGATCTTCCCCTGTCGTCAGCTCTAGGCGGGATATTTCTTCACGCATCTGCTGATACTCATTTTTTGCCGTATTGTACTTCTCTTCCTCGTTGCATCCGGCAGCGAGCAG
>CALALM010000197.1 GCA_937925565.1 uncultured Centipeda sp. | reverse complement strand
TTGATCTCAACCACGCCCTCCTGCATCTCCGGCACCTGCAGCTCAAAGAGCTTTCTCAGGAGCCCCGGATGTGTGCGTGAGAGGATGATCTGCGGTCCGCGCGGCGTGCTCTTCACCTCGATAATGTAGGCGCGCAGCGTATCACCGTAGTTGTACTCCTCTGTCGGCATCTGCTCCGTCGCCATGAGAACCGCCTCGGCGTGCCCGATATCCACGAATACGTTACGTCCTTCAACACGCTGGACAATGCCCGTCACGATATCTTCCGAGCGATTCTCATACTCTTTGTAGACAATATCACGCTCCGCCTCTCTGAGGCGCTGCATGACGACCTGCTTTGCCGTCTGTGCCGCAATCCGCCCAAAGTTCGCAGGAGTTACCTCGATCTCAACCACATCATCGACCGCATAGTCAGGGCTTATGGCACGTGCCTGTGCGAGGGAAATGTACTCGATGTCGTTCTCCGGCTCCTCGCGCACCTTCTTTATGGCAAAGACGTGGAACGCCCCCGTTTCACGTGACAGAGCGATACGGACGTTCTCTTTCGAGTTGAAGTTGCGCCGATATGCCGAAGTCAGCGCCAACTCGATGGTCTCGAAGAGTTTTTCCTCGTCGATGCCCTTTTCATACGCAAGCTCCTTCAATGTCTGAAGGAACTCCTTTCCGCCGTTCTTCTCCTTTGTGCTTTTTCTTGCCAAAACCCAAATCCTCCCTAAAAGTCGATATGCAGCCGTATCTGAGAGATCTGCTCCATCGGAATCCGCAGGTCATCGCCAAGCGTCAGTGTCTCTCCATCACAGTCTGTAAGCGCGCCCGTCCACTGCTTCTTTCCGTCAAAGGGCGCATAGAGCGTCACATCGACCATCTTCCCGCGCTCGCGTTCAAAATCACGCAGCTTTCGCAGCACGCGATCGAGCCCGGGCGAGGAGACCTCCAAAATATAGGCGTCGGGGATGAAGTCCTCGCGATCCAGAATCTCCTCCAACTGACCGCTGAGCCTTTCACAGTCATCGATATCAATGCCGCCATCTTTATCAATATAGACGCGCAGATAATAGTCACGCTCCCGCACATACTCGACATCGACCAGCTCTAACTCAGGTTCATCCGCCAGAAGTCCGCGCACAATTTTCTCGACACGCTCCTCGATCTTCGCGCTCATGCTCTCCCTCTTCTCATACGTAATGAAAGAGTGGGTTTTCACCCACTCTTCCAAGAACTTAAATGAATTTATTAGAGTATAGCACAGTATGGGACTTTTGTAAAGCCCCCTGTATGGATTTTGCTCAGTGCATCATGCGGTTCATCCCGGACTGTGAGAAAAGCAGAACGAGCAGAATGCCGATGACCAGGGAGTAGACCCACGCAGGCACCTCGATCGACGCGAGCTTCACCTTCGCACATGCTAGTTCCTTCCATGTCCGGAAGAGCACATCGCCTGTGAACGCACCGCCCTGAGGCAGCCGTTGTTCAATCATATACAGGAGGACACTCACTGCGCACAAATTGACCGTCCCTACGAGAAAGAGCAACACGCCCCAGTCCAGCGAGATTGCCGAACCTGCCATTGCTCCGAAGATGGTCTTTTTCATCTCCGAGATCATGACTTGATACCGGATAAACGCGATAACGGCAAAAATCAGCAGAGCATGCCCCATTGCAGCGGAGAGAACATAATCCTTCTTTTTGAGGATGGTATACGCCGAAGCAGTGCCGATAAAAATGATTGCGAGCATCAGCCCCTTGCTGATGTCCATAATGGTCACGTCGAACATACGTCCAAGCGAGATCCACGGCATGAATACAGAGAGGGCGATCATACCTGCGCTGATATAGGGAACCGAGGCAATATTCTCACGTAGTCCCTTGAGCTTCTTCACATTTTCCTGTGCTTCCGCCGTCAAAGCATCCTGCTGTTCATCTCCTGCGCCCTCCATTTGCACGGGAGCTGCCGGCAGATTTGTCTGTTCCTCCTGCGGTGCACCGCAGAGAGCACAGAACTTGGCTCCATCCTCAATGGAGGCGCCGCATTTTTCACAAGATTTCATTCCATATCCCCTTTCTACCGGCCATACAGACGCCGTATGAGCCATGACATGATGCGTCCGCGTCCGATGAGGCTGACGGTCGCGCCGAGCACGAGCACGCCCACGATGACCATGACGATAGCGGGAAGGGCAACGAAGATGAAGAGTGCAAGCAATGTTGCCAAAACGACCGCCCACACGAAACTCGTGAGGAGTGAGCGCTGCGGCCGCACCCCGCCAATGCGGATGTAGCGCACGGAGCCATGTGGGGCACTGCCGTATGGGTTCCCGCCCCACACGGTCTGTCCCTCCTCCTCCGCGCAGGGCTCTGCGCCGCTCTCGTCCACCGTCACGCCGCGATAGGCAGCATTTTCTTCACGGCTCATCGGTCGTACACGCGGATCCGATTCCATAATTAGCCTCCTCTCTAGAAACTCGCTTTTCCGTGAACAACGCTGTAGAGCATTGTCACAAAGCCATCCTCCCCAAGATAACGGGGATCATAGGGCACGCAGTGCAACGCTGCACGCATACGATCCTGCGCCGCACACACCGCTTTCTTATTCGAGCCGACCACATGATAGAGTTCAGTGATCGGTGTGAGGTCGATATTGTTGATCTCGGCGAAGAGAAAAATAGTCGCCGTGAGTGCTTCTGCCGTCTTTGCATGCACGAGATCCGCCTGTGCATAATCGAGGAAGAGCTCACATATGAGCATCTGTCCATGACGGCTGAATCCAACTTTATCCGCAATAATCTGGAGCACGCCGAGCTCCTCCGCACAGATATGCGGGTCGATTGTGCGTGGAACGGAGTGCGGCAGTACACGACGCGGCAGGACATCGAGCTGCGCCAGTGTTGAGAGCACATGGATCGTATGACGCACGAGCGCCGCCTCACGCGCGAGGAAATCATCCATCGTTCCACCGGGCGCCTGTATACGGAAGAGGTCATACTCCCGATGCAGCGTATCGCTGATCCGTTGCTGGAGGCGCTTGCTCGCCGGGATCGCCGTAATGTAGTTGAGCATCATCATGCCCTCATCACAAATATGCCCAAAGAGAAGACTGCTCTTGAGCGTTCCCGAAAGGTCGGGATGGGGCAGAACGACCTCCTCATCGCGCAGGATATCTTGGCAGACAACGTGATCCTCGTATTCCTCCGTCACGGCGAGCACGGCAAAGCGTGCCGCCAGCAGATCACGAATGATCTCACGCTCATCATAGCTGAGGTTATCCCACTCCCGCTCACTGTAGTGGGCAATCGGCGTCTCGTCCCGTTCGAGCATATGATAGTCAAAGAAGAAATAGTCCCAGAATCTGAGCCAAAAGGTCTCCTTTTCCTCCTCAGTCGCGTCCTCATATGCATTCATATCGTAGAGATCACCCGTATAGATTATCGCAGCGCGCCCAATGTCGCGCTGGTAAGAGGGACGTCGGAAGTATTCACCGATCTTGTGCAGGAGGTTGTTGAGCTGAATATTCAGCTCCTCCATCTCGATGCGCTCATCCTCCTCAATGTCTTCGATTGTCAGCCCTTCGATTTCTTCCCACGCAACATGCTCGGGCAGACGGAAGCGCCCCGTGATATAGAACATCTCGAGATCCGCGTCCAGCTCGCCGATGTCGATGTCGTAGTCACCCGTCTCATCGAGATAGGTTAGGAAGGCACGCATGCGCGCAAAATAGTCCTCTGCATGACGTTTCAGCGGACGGCGGTCGATATGCTCGTCGGCATAGCGGAAGAAGAGTGCCAGATAGTCGATGCGGATGAAAAGCCGCGCAAGGGAATCGTCCCTGCGCTGAATGACCGTGAGGAAGTCCTCGATGCAGTACCAGTCCGTGCAGAGATCCTCACTGCTCCGCCCACGCCACGCAGCCGCACGCAGATAGCGCTCGATGAGCGTGCGCGCGACAAAGATATTCGCGCGCCCATGTTCCGAATAGAAACGCTTGACTAACGTGTAGACATTTTCCATGCAGCTCCCCCATCAAGCGTCTCTCAAAACCGTTTTCAATACGGATTATCCTAACAAATGTCTGAAACAATGTCAATGCACTACGTACAAGAAACGGCTGCGGCAAAGTGAAGCCGCAGCCGCTCGCTGTGTCATGTAAAGAGATCCTTAAATTTCTCCGTAAAGCTCTTCTGCTCGGGATTGACAGCATCTCCGCTGAGTGCGGCAAACTCCTTGAGGAGTTCTTTCTGCTTCGCCGAGAGCTTCTGCGGTGTCGTAACCTTGACGCGGACGTGTTCATCGCCGCGTCCCGCACCGCGCAGGTTCGGAATCCCCTTGCCCTTGACGCGCAGTACCGTGCCCGTCTGGATGCCCGCAGGAATCTTAAGATCGACCGCACCATCGAGGGTTGGTACCTGAACGGTGTCGCCGAGCGACGCCTGGACGAACGTGATCGGGATCTCGATGAGGACATCGTTGCCGCGCCGCTGAAAGAGCTTGTGCGGACGGATGAAGATGTATACATAGAGGTCGCCGTTCGCGCCGCCGCGCACGCCTGCCTCACCGCCGCCCGAAACGCGGACGCGCTGTCCGTCGTCCACACCGCGCGGAATGTTGACCTTGATGGTCTTTGTAATGCGCTTGCGTCCCGAGCCGTGGCAGTCAGAGCAGGGGGTCTTGATAATCTTTCCCGTGCCGTGGCACCGGCTGCATGTACGTGAGGTCATCATGCTGCCGAACATCGTCCGCTGCATGACCTGCTCCTGCCCCGAACCGTTACATGTCGAACAGGTCTCCGCACTCGAGCCCTTTGCCGCGCCCGAGCCGCCGCAGGTGGGACAGTTCTCCTCACGCGGGATGGAGAGCTCGACCTCCTTGCCGAACGCCGCCTCCTCAAACGAGATCTCGAGATCATAGCGCAGATCGGCACCGCGCTCGGGTCCCTGCCGGCGTGCACGGCGTCCGCCGCCGCCCATACCGAACATATCAAAGATGTCATTCATGTCGAAGCCGCCGAAGCCGCCGGCTCCACCGAAGGGGTTTCCTCCGGCAGAGCCGCCGCGCCGCGGGTCGAAGGCATCGTGACCGAACTGGTCGTACGCCGCCTTCTTTTGCGGGTCTTTCAACACATCATACGCTTCGTTGAGCTCCTTGAATTTCTCCTCGGCGGTCTTCGGGTCGTCACGGTTGAGATCGGGATGGTACTTGCGCGCGAGTTTCTTATATGCTTTTTTGATTTCGTCGTCCGATGCGCCCTTTGGGACGCCCAGGACTTCGTAGTAATCGCGTTTCTCGCTCACGATACCACCTTACTTCTTATCATCCTTGACTTCGGTAAACTCCGCATCGACAACATTGTCGTCCTGCGGCGCGCTCTGCGTGTTTGCCCCCGCATTCGCATCCGCGCCCGGCGCAGCCCCTGCCGCACCCGCTGCCTGCTGTGCCTGCTGATATGCCGCAGCAGAGAGCTCATAGAGCGGCTGGCGCACCTCCTCGGTCGCTGCCTTGATCGCCTCGATGTCGGATCCCTTGAGGGCTTCCTTCAGCTTATCAACAGCAGTCTGCGTCTTGGAGACGAGTGCCTGATCGGCATTCCCGCCGAGATCCTTGATCGCCTTCTCTGCCTGATAGACGAGACTGTCGCCCGCATTGCGCGCGTCGACGGCTTCCCGCTGCTTCTTGTCCTCGGCGGCATGGCTCTCTGCTTCCTTGACCATGCGCTCGATGTCCTCTTTGCTCATGCCGCTGTCAGACTGGATCGTGATCTTCTGCTCCTTGCCCGTGCCGAGATCCTTCGCCGACACGTTGACAATGCCGTTCGCGTCGATGTCAAATTTGACCTCGATCTGGGGTACGCCGCGCGGTGCGGGCGGGATGTCCGTGAGCTGGAAGCGTCCGAGCGTCTTGTTGCCCGCCGCCATCTCACGCTCGCCCTGCAGGACGTGGATCTCAACGCCCGGCTGATTGTCCGCCGCCGTGGAGAACACCTGGCTCTTCGAGGTCGGGATGGTGGTGTTGCGGTCGATGATCTTCGTGCAGACACCGCCGAGGGTCTCGATGCCGAGCGAGAGCGGCGTAACGTCGAGGAGCAGCACGTCCTTGACCTCGCCGACAAGCACGCCACCCTGAATCGCCGCGCCGATGGAGACGCACTCATCGGGGTTCACGCCCTTCGAGGGCTCCTTGCCGAGGATCTTGCGGATCGCATCCTGCACGGCAGGAATACGGGACGAGCCACCGACGAGGATGATCTTGTCGATGTCGCTGCCTGAAAGCCCTGCATCCTCCATTGCCTTGCGCGTCGGAACCATCGTACGCTCCACGAGATCCGCCGTCAGCTCGTCGAACTTCGCGCGCGAGAGCGTGAGATCAAGGTGCTTCGGTCCCGTGGCGTCTGCCGTAATGAACGGAAGGTTGATGTTCGTCTGGCTCATGCTTGAGAGCTCAATCTTCGCCTTCTCCGCCGCCTCGATAAGACGCTGTGCGCTCATCTTGTCCTGCGAGAGATCGATGCCATTCTCCTTCTTGAATTCCTCGACCATCCAGTCCATGACCTTCTTGTCGAAGTCATCGCCGCCGAGCACCGTGTCGCCGTTCGTCGCCTTGACCTCGAACACGCCCTCGCTGAGCTCAAGGATGGACACGTCGAACGTGCCGCCGCCGAGGTCGAAGACCAGGATGAGCTCGTCCTCCTTGCCCTTCTCGA
>CALALM010000196.1 GCA_937925565.1 uncultured Centipeda sp. | reverse complement strand
CGTCTGCACCGAACCAGCGCGAGGCGTTGCCCTGCTTATCATTGTCAACGAAGAGGACGCGCAGCCCCCATGACTCAGCGACCAGATAGGCAAGATTCGTCGCAATCGTCGTCTTACCGACGCCGCCCTTCAAGTTGATAAAACTAAGCGTCTTCATGTCCTTTTCCTCCCGTATATTCCGATTCGTCCTGTGTTGCGGCAGGATATAGGAAGCGTTCCAGTTCTGCAATAACGTGCTGCAAATAGTCAATGAGATCACGCACGCGCTCCGCATTCTCCGGATCGTATTCCATTGCCTGAAATTCCGCTGCAACCTGTCGAAGTCCGGATCGGACGTTTAACTTGAATCTGTGTAAATTCTCCTCGAACGTGCAGATATTGTGCAGTTCGATGACGGTTTCTAAATATCGGAGTTTTTGCTCCAAAACCTCATTCTTCTGCCGAAGCGATTCGACGGTCTCCTGCTCCTCCAACATTCGCGCCCCCCATGACAGCTTTCTAATGCACGTCCCCCTTGTCCAATTCATACACGTTTGCTATAATCAAATAGCGGTTTGTTTTTCACTATGAATATGGATGTGGAAATTCTTGTTCCGTGGAAAGCAAATGTCTTTTTCCGAACCCTCATGCTAGTGTCGATAGCATGAGGGTTTTTATGTCTCCTCCTGCCAAATCTCACGCAAATCCTGAACGCCTAGTGCATCCGCTATCCGAATTGCGGTGAGAACATTGGGGAGCATATCGTGACGTTCATATCGCCGATACATCTTAAGCACAATATTTGCGCGCTGTGCGACATCCACCTGACGCAGATTCCGTTCCTCGCGCAAGACACGCAGACGATTATTCATCAGCCTTCCTCCTCTATAAATGCCTCCCATTCTGCTTCCTGCGTCTCATGATCTGTTGCAAAAAGTTTCCCGTCAATGACTTCAATGCTGAAAATGAGCTGTTCATCGTCGGTACAGACAGAAACACTCTTTCGGTGCTGCCCTGCATACGCCTCAGCATAAGCAATCGCTCCGAACAGTGTGCCACAGCGGTATATCTCACGACTCCCGTTCCCGGTCGTCACAACATATTCCGTCATTGTGCCTCCTCCTCACCAATGTCTAGGGAATCGCTGATAAAATAGACCCTCAGATTGGCGTAGATTTTTTCGTCCGAACAA
>CALALM010000195.1 GCA_937925565.1 uncultured Centipeda sp. | reverse complement strand
CTCGTGTTCATGTTTTTTACAATAAGGAGGAAATGTTATGCGAATCCAATCACTCAGTAAGGTTCTGCTCGCCCTCTGCTTTGTACTCTTTTCAAGCGTCGCCCTCATGGGCTGCGGCGGAAACGAGCCGGACGTCGATGTCAAGGCACTCGCGGAGGCGGTCGGACACGGCGACGCTGCGGCTGCCAAGGAGTTCAAGCTCGCAGAGAAGGACTCCTCAAGCATCGATGCAAAGTTCATTCAAGAAATGGGGAAGGCGGTCGGCGCAAACAAGGAGTCCATGGACGCCGCACAGAAGGCAATCACCGAGAAGTTCAAATCCTTAAAGTATAAGACTGAGGTCGTATCCAAGACCGAAAATTCCGCAAAAGTCAAGGTGACAACCGATTACATCAACCTGATGGATGCTTTTGCCGGAATGATGCAGGGGATGGAAAAGGAAGCAGAAAAACTGAATCCGGACGATCCAAATGTCTTTGATAAGCTCGGCGAAATCAGCATGAACCTGCTTGCCAAGGAAATAACGAACGCCAAGGTTGAGGGACAGCAGTCCTTTGAGGTTGAGGTAACCAAGAACAAGGATACGGGGAAATGGATGCCCGCCGATCTCAACAAGTTCCAAGACACACTCGCGTCCTATATGCTCTTCAAGGGCGGCGACGACTCCATTATGGATGAGATGAAATAACGAACATTCCGGTACACAAACCTGCTGACGAAAGTCAAACGATAACATCACAGGGGCAGTTGCACGAAGCTAGAAAACTTCGTACAACTGCCCCTGTCTTTATGTTAAGGAATCGTTACAAGCGCCCCTTCCGCCGCTTGCGCGATCCTCTTTCCCCGCTGCGGCGGGGCAGGCTTTGATATTCGGCATAAATTTTGAGTTGACAAGAGAAACACAATAATGTATTCTACGAACGAGCACATGAGGGAATGATTATAATTTTCGCTGCTGTTGATTGTAGAAAAAGGGGGCGATCCCCCTTTTTCTTTTATATCTTTATTGATAATAATTTTATATTTCATATCTTTATAAATGGAGATTCTATGGAAGCATCGGAAAAAAATTTCCCCACAGACATTCATCCGCGTGCACTGCTGCGTCGGCTGGCACTTGGCATTGGTTTACTCGCACTTGTGGGCGCACTGCTTGCGAGCGCTTCACTGGGAGCGGTCGAGATCGCTCCGCATGATATTCTTCCGACACTTCTCGGAAACGGCACGCCGGAGGACTACCGCATCCTGTATCATATTCGCCTGCCGCGCATCGTTACGGGGGCGCTCACAGGCATCAATCTCGCGCTCGCGGGCTGCATTCTGCAGGGCATTCTGAAAAATCCGCTCGCCGATCCGGGCATCATCGGTGTCTCGGCAGGAGCGGGGCTTGCCGCTATGTGCATTATGATCCTGCTGCCTGCCGAAACAAAATTTGTCCCGCTCGGTGCCTTCATTGGAGCGATGATCGCCGTTGCGCTCGTCTTTGCCCTCTCATGGGAGAACGGCGTGCATCCGATGCGCATGGTGCTCGCAGGCGTCGCCATTGCCGCATTCTTCGGTGGAGCGATGACTGCCCTGATGGTGTTCTACTCCGATCGCGTGCAGGGCACAGTGAACTGGATGGCAGGAGGTTTCGCAGGGAGAAGCTGGAGTCATGCAGAGATGGTTCTCCCCTACACACTCATCGGCATTGCCGGAGCCCTGCTCGGCAGCCGCTGGCTGAACGCTCTGCAGCTCGGTGAGGAAACGGCGCGAAGCCTCGGCGTGAATGTCGCACGCGCCCGCCTTGTCCTCCTCATACTTGCAGCGCTGCTCGCGGCATCCGCCGTCAGTGCCGCAGGCATGCTGGGTTTTGTCGGACTGGTCGTACCACATATAGTACGCCTCCTGACCGGTTCTGACTTTGACTGGCTCCTGCCTGCATCGGCACTCTGGGGTGCAGCGCTCGTCGCCGGTGCGGATGCTGCGGCACGCGTCGCCTTTGCCCCGGTCGAGGTGCCGGTCGGCGTATTCATGTCCTTTCTGGGCGCGCCGTTCTTCCTCTACCTACTCAAGAAAGGCATGCGAAGGGAGTGACGTTATGGAAGAACTGCTGCGGGCACGCGCGCTTTCGCTCAGCTACGGGCGCATGGAGATCATACACGCGGTTGATGTATCCATACACCGCGCGGAAATTGCTGCCATCATCGGCCCCAACGGCTCAGGCAAGTCAACACTCCTAAAGGCGCTCGCCCGCCTCTTGAAACCGAGCAGCGGGACAATCGAATTCCTAGGCGCCGACATATGGGGGAAAAGCGAACGGGATATTGCACAGAAAATCGCCTTCCTGCCCCAAAGCGCGGAACCGCCCGGCGACATCACGGTACTCGAACTCGTTCGCATGGGACGACTGCCGCATCGAAAATTTTGGGACATGTTCTCCAAAGAGGACGGAGAAATATGTCGTGAGGCACTCATGCGAACGGGCATGGAGTCCCTCTCCATGCGACCGATCCGCGCGCTCTCCGGCGGTGAGCGTCAGCGCGCACGTCTGGCGATGGCGCTTGCCCAGCAGCCGGAGGCGCTGCTTCTCGACGAGCCTACCACGTATCTTGACATCCGGCACCAGCTCGCACTCATGGAGCTTGTAGAAAATCTGCACGACACACTTGGTCTCACCGTCATTATGGTTCTGCATGACCTCAACCAAGCCGTGCGCTATGGCGGTCGCCTCATTGCCGTCCGCGCGGGCGAAATTATCGCGGACGGATCCCCAAACGTCGTATTCACGCACGAACTCGTGCGTGATCTCTACGGCGTGGAGAGTCGTGTCAGCGACATTGAGATCGCGGGGCGGCGCACGAAACTCTGCCTGCCCGAGCGCGTGGCACGGACAGCACACGAACATTGAACACCGAAATCTTAGGAAGCACTGATAAATTCAGCACCGCCATCTTAGCGCATCTTTTTTGCCCGCT
>CALALM010000194.1 GCA_937925565.1 uncultured Centipeda sp. | reverse complement strand
ACGAGCATTGCGGACATCTACCCGACGCTCGGTCATCTCTGCGGCTTCCCCGTCTCCCCCGACATCGACGGACGGCTGCCCGCCGTCTTCGGCGGAACGGCACGCGATGCCGTCTACAGTTCGTCCCAGTATCCGAGCCAGACGTACAAGCTCGCTGTGCGCACGCATAAGCACGTCCTGCGCCTCGAGACGCGTGAGGTCGTCGATGAGGACGGAACCGTCGACTTTGCAGGCGCCGACGTCGGCATCTATCCGCGCGGCTATGAACTGGAGCGCGATCACCTGCTCGACAGCGCAGATCTGCGCGCGTTCTTCTATCCGAGGGCACGCGACTTCGTCAAGGGAACGGCAAACAACGGCGAGTTCTGGCCGGAGATGCGCGCGGCACGGCCGAACTGGTTCGGCGCAGCGGACTGAGCAGACGGCTCTGATGATGCAAAATCGACGGGAGCATGCGCGCAGGCGCATGGAAAGGAACCTCTATGCAGGACGATTCCACCGTATTCCGGTGCAATAACGAGCACGCCCGTGCGCTCTTTTACGATCTCCTCGAGCGTGCGGAACGCGGCGTATACGACGATGATTTCCTGGCGCAGCTTGCCGCCTATCGCGAGGAGGCGGCGGACGCCGTGCGCGCAGACATCTTTGCTGCGCGCTATTTGCTTGCGCAGGGGGATGCGGAGGGCGCCGCAGTCTGCGGGATGCGCGCACATGAGAAGCGTCCCCAGAGCGCGGCAGCATGGAGCGTTCTTGCCGCTGCATACCGGCAGCTGGGGAATGCAGCGGAGGCTGCGGTATTCGAGGCCTATGCGCACCGCTTCGCCCAGGCGCCCCTGCCCGCCTGGCCAACAGAGCTGAATGATGCGGTGCTTGCGCGGCTCACGCGCGCGATGAACGGCTGTCTCGACGCGCCGCTCGCAAAGAAGCGTGCCGTGATCGAGAACCATGCACTCACACTGCGCCCTGACGTCTTTGTCGGGGAATATCTGCCGGTCACGGTTCCCACTGGCAGCGAGCGTTTCTGGGTCGCCGCCTATGCCGATCGGGGCTTTCTCTCGGACCGCGGCTATATGATTGCGGACGCGCGGACAAAGGACTGGTTTCAGGACAACGTCTGCCGCGATTTCCCCTTTGACCTGCAAAAGGCGCGCGCGGTCAGCGGCACGGTCCAGATTGCCGTGCCCGAGGGACGCACGGCGGTCCTCCCGGTCGGCGGCACGGCGCCCCTGCAGGAGCTGATCGCACAGACGCCGTCCCATGATGACCAGCTCGCCTACCTCGGCAAGTGGTCGTACAGCCATCTGCGCCTCGCGGAGACGACGACGCTGACCTGCGAGGACGGCACGCCGTTCGCCGTTGGAACGCCCATCCTCCTCGGCCACAGTCCCGCGCGGAAAAAACTCGTGCTGAACATCCTCGTGGATGCGCTCCCATGGAATGTCGTACGCGAGCATTTTGCCGCATGGATGCCGAGCATCGCACGCTTCTTTGCGCGCGGCACGATCTTCGACCAGCATTTCTCCACATCGGAGTACACGTACCCTGCGCTGCCCGCGATCGAGACGGGACGGTACGCCCATCACACGCAGCTCTTCGATGCGGAGGCAAGCCATGAGCTCGCGCCCGAGATCCTGACGCTCGCGGAGTGCATGAAGGACCTCGGCTACTATACGGCGGCGCCCATGACCTCCCCGGACGGCGTATACAACGGCGTCATGCGCGGCTATGACCGGCTCATCACCGCAACGTGGCAGCTCCCCTCACTGATCGGCGCCGACCGCATGATCCGCCATATCGAGGCATTCGGAGAGGCCGATCTCTTCGCGTTCCTCCACCTCTCCGACGTGCATCCGTGGGATGCGATGGGCTTTTGCTTTGCGCCCGCGGTCGAGACGCGTCTG
>CALALM010000193.1 GCA_937925565.1 uncultured Centipeda sp. | reverse complement strand
TGACCTCTGCTCAGGTCGCCTGTGGTCGTCCGAAACGGATGTTGTTTTCGATGGTGTCGTGGAAGAGGTAGACGCGCTGAAATACAATGCTGATCTGTGCCATCAGGGACGCAAGCGTATATTCCTTGACATTGTGTCCGCCGATGGTAATTGTGCCGGCATCGACATCCCAGAACCGCGCAATGAGATGGCACAGAGTCGTCTTGCCGGAACCGCTCGGCCCGACAATCGCCGTCAGACTGCGTTCGGGGATCTCTGTGGAAATGTCGCGGAGGATCGGTCTTTCTCCATAGGAAAAGGATATGCGGTCCAATGTGATATCATGATGCGTGGGGACAATATCTCTGCCGCTTTCATCGAGCTGTGGAATGGCATCTGTTTCGTTTGCCTCGTCGATGGAGGCGCATACGACGCGGAGCAAAGAGAGCGCACTGCCCGCAGATTCGAGCTGCTGATAGGCAATGAAGGAGAAGACAATGCACATAATCACATCGAGCAGGGACATTGTTCCTGTGCAATGTGCATAGAGTGCGGCGGCGATGATCAGGATGCTGAAAAAACGCAGGGTGAGTTCCTGTGCAGCCACGTATGGGGTAAAGAGACGCTCCATCGAAAGGTTGGCCCGCTCGCTTTCGGCAAGCGCATCGCGCACCTGTCTATCGCCCTTGCCCGTAAGGTTGAATGCCTTGATGACGTGCATTCCGTGCAGCTGCTCAAGTACGGCCTCGACAAGCGATGCTTGTGCCGCCTGCCGTTTCGGTGCGAGCATGCGGGATTTTTCCTCCATGGTCGCTGTGACCAACAGATAGAGGGCGATGCCGACAATAAAGACGGCGCCGATGCGCCCATCGAAGACAAAGACCATCGGGATGAGGATGAGGGTATTCAGGAAGCCGGTCAGCGTGTTGACAAGCACCATGGAGGCAGTTTCCTCTACATCGCCCAGAACAGTTGTTGCGATGCCCGTGATCCGTCCGAGGCTGCTCTCGTTAAAATAGCCCATCGGGACGCGCTTGAGACGCTCTCCGATGGCGATGCGCTTGTTCGCCGCCATGAAGTAGCCCGCATGGACGCGCTGCAGTTGTGAGATATACTCGACTACGGATCTACCGAGGATGCTGACGGCGAGGATTATGAGTGCCTGCATCGCCGTATCCATGCCGTCCGCATGCTCCATGAGTCCCTTCAGGACGACATAGAGTGCTGCAATTTGCAGGGCGTGGAATATGGCGTAGAGCACACCGAGCAGCACTGAGCGGTTGAGATTTTTTCGCTCGCTGCCCGCGAACGCCCAGATTTTTTTGAGTGCGTCAATCATTTGCATCACCGTCCTTTGCACTGATGTGTGCCTGCCACATGCTGCGGTATTCCGTGCAGTCCGAAAGGAGCTGTGTGTGCGTTCCCGATGCTGCGACTGTGCCGTCCGCGATGAGAAAGATCGTATCCGCATCGGTGATGGTAGAGAGACGGTGCGCGATGATGATGACCGTCTTCCCGGCGATCAGCCGTGCGACAGCACGCTGGATGACGGCCTCGTTCTCCGGGTCAATGTACGCCGTTGCCTCATCGAGGATGACAATGGGGGCGTCTTTCAACATCGCGCGTGCGATCGCGATGCGCTGGCGCTCGCCGCCCGAGAGATGGCTGCCGCCGCTGCCGACAACGGTATCATAACCACGTTCGAGCCTGCGGATGAAGTCGGCACAGCCCGAAAGCTCTGCCGCGTGCTCGACTTCGGCATCGGTCGCCGATGTTTTGCCGAGACGGATGTTCTCTCGGATCGTGTCGTCAAAGAGATAGGTATCCTGTGCGACAAAGGAGACCAGATCATAGAGCTGAGGAAGGGGGATGTCCCTCACATCATGTCCGCCGATGCGGATGCTGCCCTCCTGTACATCCCAATAGCCGGCGATCAGACGTGCGAGTGTCGATTTCCCGCTACCGCTTGCACCGACAAATGCGTTCAGCGTGCCGCTCGGGATCGTGAGACAGATATCGTCTAGGACGTTGTTCGTTCCGTCGTAAGCAAAGGAGACATGCTCCACCGAGATGTCCGTCGTCTCAACGGGAATCGGCGTCGTCGCATGTTGCTGCTCCTCAGCAGAGAGAATGGAATCGACAGCACTGACGGTTGTGCCGACCTTTGCGAGTGCATCGATAAAGGACATTGAGGCGAGCAGCGGACCCGCGATCCCGAGGGAGAGGATGATCGTCTGGATAAAGACATCCATCGGAAGAGTACCGTCTTGATACCAGAGCCAGCCCACAGGCAGGATCGTGATGAGCGTGGTCGGGGATACCACCTTGCCGATGGACATTGGCAGTTGGCAGTGCAGCATCCATTGATAGTAGTATGAGGCATTTGCGCGAACCTTTTCCGAGAACTTTTCATAGGACGCTGCACCTTGGTTGAATGCCTTGATGACCTCGATGCCGCCGATGTACTCGACAACGGCGGCGTTCATCTCGTCCGTTGTCCGTACCGCCCCTGCGTATTTTTCCTCGTAGTCGCGCATGACGATCGCCATAAAGACCATGCCGACAGGAATCGAGACGAGAGAGAGCAGTGCCATGCGCCAGTCGAGGATGAGCAAATAGATGAAGATGCACAAGGGGCCAAATGTATTTGCTGTCATCTCCGGCCATAGGTGCGCAATCGTGCGCTCCATGCTCTCGACCTGATCGACAATCGTGTGCTTCATCGCACCGCTTGCGTGATCGATCACGACACCGAGCGGGAGTTTTGGCAGCTTCTCGAGGACGCGCGTGCGGATGTCGCGCAGTACAGCGAATGCTGCGCGATGCGACAGCGCAAGAGCCTGTGCATATAGGCTGCTGCGTAGGGCATAGCCGACGAAGGCAGTAAGGCATAGGATGAGATAGAAGCGCGGCTCCACTGCGCCAAAGAGGAGTGCTGTAATCATCTCTGCCGCTGCCCAGTAGGGAACAATCCCCGCGAGTACGCCGAGTGCCGCAAGTGCAATCGCCATGCGCAGCCGCCCATGCTCCGCAGCGGCGAGCTGCCATAGCCGCCGCATAGGGCTTGTGTTTTCCATAAGAAAACCTCCATAATCAACGCGATTGGATTTTGTTATCAATTATAAGGTGATATGAAATTTGTGGCAAGCGGAAAAATTTGATGATCTCTGTGGATTCTGCGTGGCGGTGGGGATACGGCTGAGGCAAATGGCGCAGCAGAGCGCAGCCGATACGGCGCACACCTGAAGGGCGAGACCGTCCACATAGGTGGCGGGAGAGCTGAGGGATGCGCCGTCTCCCATGAGAAACTCACCCGTAAGCACAATCCCGAGTGCACCTGCGAGCTGCTGCCCCGTCGTCAGGATGGCACCGCCAACGCCCGCATCCACCATCGGCAGATAGCGCAGGACAACACCCGTCGCAATGGGAATCACTGTGCCGTTGCCGACACCGAGGACAAACAGCGCGAGGATGACAAAGGGAATCGCAGTGGACAGCCCCGTGATCGAGCCGAGCAGGACGGCGAAGATGCCCGCGCTGGTACAGATCGTTCCGCAGATCAGTACGCGCGGCGGCGCGAACTTCCGCATGAGTGTGGGTCCT
>CALALM010000192.1 GCA_937925565.1 uncultured Centipeda sp. | reverse complement strand
GGCAAATCCATGCCAGATAAACAGGATATATTTTTCCACGAAGGTTTTAACAATTCTCCAAAATCTAATTGATTTTTCTGAATGAGAATGCTATAATGATTCCATAGTTAAGAACTATTGGTATGCCCTGTTCCGAATCATGTCACTTATTGCTAGGGATGGGTGACACGAGAGTTTTTAAGGAGGAAGTACTTATGAAGGTAACTGTTGTTGGTGCAGGTAACGTAGGCGCTACCGTAGCAAATGTCGTCGCGCTCAAGAAGTTTGCGCAGGAAGTCGTCCTCATCGATATCAAAGAGGGCGTTTCCGAGGGCAAGGCGATGGACATGATGCAGTGCTCGCACGCTCTGAACTTTGACACTACAGTCAAGGGCGTCACGAACGACTATGCTGCTACGGCGGACTCCGACGTTGTCGTCGTCACCTCCGGTCTGCCGCGCAAGCCCGGCATGACGCGTGAGGAACTGGTCGGCGTCAACGCTAAGATCGTCAAGAGCGTGGTGGAGCAGGCGCTCAAGTATTCCCCGAACGCGATCTTCATCATCATCTCCAACCCGATGGATGCAATGACCTATCTTGCCCTGAAGTCCACGGGACTGCCACGCAATCGCGTCATCGGCATGGGCGGTATGCTCGACAGCAGCCGTTTCCGTTATTATCTCTCCGAGGCGCTCAATGCTGCAGGACATCCCGCAACCCCGTCCGATGTCGACGGCATGGTTATCGGCGGACACAATGACAAGACGATGGTTCCTCTCGTCAGCATTGCAACGCTCCGCGGCATTCCTGTCACGCAGCTTCTCTCGAAGGAAGTGCTCGCCGATGTCGTTCAGAAGACGAAGGTTGGCGGTGCAACGCTGACGGGACTTCTCGGCACGTCCGCGTGGTATGCACCGGGTGCATCCGCGGCAACGCTCGTTGAGGCTATTGCCCTCGATGCAAAGAAGGTTATTCCGTGCTGTGTTTACCTTGAGGGTGAGTATGGCGAGAAGGAACTTTGCGTCGGCGTTCCCATCGTGCTCGGCAAGGGCGGCTTCGAGAAGGTTGTCGATGTGAAGCTCGAGGGCGAGGAGAAGGCGAAGTTCGAAGAGAGCGTAGAGGCAGCACGCGCGGTCAATGCACAGCTCGGCGATGCGTTGAAGTAATTTCCTTCCTTAGCAGATCAAAAGGTCTTTGCAGCAGGTCTGTAAAGGCCTTTTGCTATGACATGGGGGATTTTCTGTGCGAAAGGAACATTGCCCCTTGACATGCGCTCCATATTTCCACTATAATAGCGTTGCACTTAGGAGTGCAACTGACTCACTAGCTCAACTGGCAGAGCAACTGACTCTTAATCAGTAGGTTCACGGTTCGATTCCGTGGTGGGTCACCATGTGTATTTCATCCGCTTGGCGGTTTGGAAAAGGCAGGTTGGTACGCCAACCTGCCTTTCGTATATGAGAATGGAGGCGCATTTGTGAATATCCTGATCCTGAACGATGACGGCATTGCGGCAGAAGGGCTGCAGACACTTGCACGCCATCTGGCGCCGCGTCATAACGTAACGGTTGCGGCACCGATGCACCAGCAGAGCGGGACATCACACGCGCTGACGATCGGGCGTGCGATCGAGGTACGCACCGATGAGAATTTCGATGCGGACTACGACATCCTGGCGTGGGCGATCGACGGGACGCCGACGGACTGTGGCAAGCTCTATCTGGACGCAATCGCGGAGGAAATGCCGGACGTTGTACTCTCCGGCATCAATCACGGCTCAAATCTCGGCACAGATGTGATCTACTCAGGGACGGTCGGTGCGGCGTTCGAGGGATTTTTCCACGGCATTCCGTCCTTTGCGCTCTCGCTCGTTGAGGGCAGTGAAATCTCCTACGCGGAGGCAGCGGCGTATTTCGAACCGTTTATGGAACGCGTTCTGGCGGAGACGGAGAAGCCGTTTCTCCTCAATATCAATTTTCCAAAGGTGCTCACAGGGGAGTCACCGCAGTTCGTCTTCTGCCGGCAGGGCGGGCGCGACTACATCAACGCCTTCGAACGCATCGAGGAGAACGGGCGCGTGCACTACAAGGTGGCAGGTGAGGTGTCGGATACGGACAAGGGTGCGGGTACGGATATCTACGCGGTGGAGCACGGGCTGATCTCCGTGACTCCGATCGGTGTAGATATGACGGACTATCCGCTCCTTGAGGAATGCGGCAGACGGATCGGATGATTGCTGCGCTCGTTGATAATCACTATAAAGAGAGGGGATTCCGTCTTCTCCTCTTTTTTTTTACGCATATTTGCGGTATAATAGCGAACGTGAATAGGATTCATATTTTTCTTTTATGGAGGAGGAATCCGTGTGCTCTATCCGCTAAATGTTGACCTGACGGGACAGCTTGTCATTGTCATCGGTGGCGGTCGAGTGGCAGAGCGCAAGGTTGTGGGTATTCTGGCGACGCGTACGGATGTTGATGTACGTGTGATCGCGCCGGCGGTCACGGAACCGCTTCGTATGCTTGCGGACAGTGAACAGATCGACTGGCAAGAAGAGTGTTATACCAAAGGCATACTTAAAGGGGCTTTTCTGGTCTATGCGGCAACGGATTCTCCTGCGGTGAATGCGGAGGTCGCACTTGAGGCAAACGAGCGTGGAATTCTCGTCAACGTGATCGACGATCCGCGTGCCTCCTCGTTTCAGATTCCTTCGACTGTGCGGCGCGGGGAGTTTATGCTGACCGTTTCGACGAACGGAGGAAGTCCCGCGCTCTCGCGTGCCATACGGATGGAACTTGAGCATCTCTATCCGCATTCCTTTGGAGAGTGGCTGGAATGTGTTGCACGTCTGCGGACGGAGCTGCGGGCGCAGCTGCCGAACGATGCGCAGCGCACGGAATTCTGGCGCATGGCACTGCGCCCTCATATTTTAAGTATGGTTCGCGATGAAGAGTTAGAGAAAGCTGAGGTTGAGTTACGTAATGCAGCTCTTGACATTGGGGCTAAATCATCGAACGGCTCCGGTTGATGTGCGTGAGCGGGTTTCGTTTTCCCGTGAGGAACTGCGTTCGGGGCTTTTAAGTCTTGGAGAGTATGATGGTCTGAGCGGTCTGGTGGTACTGTCCACCTGCAACCGTACGGAGCTCTATGCCTCGGTGGACGATCATGAGCGCGGCGCACAGGCACTGCGGCAGTTTCTCAATGATCTTGCACAGGGCGGAGATGATCTGGATGCATATCTTTACACCTATGTCGATGACGAGGCGATCAAGCATCTCTTCCGCGTATCGTCGAGCCTTGACTCACTGGTGCTCGGTGAGGGGCAGATTCTCTCGCAGGTGAAGGAAGCCTATGCGATTGCGCGCGAGGCGGGGGCGACGAGCACGGTGCTCAATCTCCTCTTTCACCGTGCCATTACAACGGGCAAGCGCGTGCGAACGGAGACGCGCATCGCCTACCGCTCCGTATCTGTCAGCTATGCTGCGGTGGAACTTGCCGCTGCTTCGCTCGGGGGGCTCGGCGGATGCACCGGTCTGATCTTTGGCGCGGGCAAGATGGCAGAGCTGACGGCGGAACATTTGCGTGCACACGGCATCGAAATGATCTTCGTGACGAATCGCCACATCGAACGTGCTGAGCGTCTCGCAGAGCGGATCGGTGGAGAAGCCATTCCCTTCGATCGAGCCATGGACTATCTGACCTGCGTGGATGTGGTGGTCACGTCGACGGGAGCACCGCACTACGTGATCAAGGCGTGGGAAACCCGCCGTGCGATGGCGCGCCGACAGGGACGCAAGCTCTTCCTCATCGACATCGCCGTTCCGCGCGATGTGGATCCGGATGTCGCGGGGATCAAGGGCGTGGAACTCTACAATATCGACGCGCTTGAGGCTGTCGTGGATGAACATCTCAGCGAGCGTCAGGCAGAGGCGGTCAAGGCGGAGCGCATCGTGGATGAGGAGGTCACAGCCCTTCTCGAACGCTTCAAATATCTCTCATTCCAGCCACTTATGGCGCTTCTCTCGGGACGCTGCGAGCGGATACGCGAACGTGAGATCAAGCGTGTGAGTGCGAAGCTGCCCGATCTCTCGGAGGAGCAGGAGCGGCAGGTGGAGCATATGAGCCGCATGATTGTGCGGAAGATTCTGCGCACCCCGATGATGAAGCTGCGCGCCTCGGCAGGTACGAAGGATGAGGCATTCTACATCGAGGCGATGCGCGCCCTCTTTAAGTTGGATGCGATAGGAGAAACAGGAACAAGTGAGCAGCGGCACAATCACTATCGGTACGCGGGCAAGTAAGCTGGCACTGTGGCAAGCGGAGTACATCGCGGCAGAAATTGAAAAGCATCATGGCTGTCGTGTAGAACTTCGAAAAATGACGACGAAGGGCGATCGCATTCTCGATGCCCCTCTTGCAAAGATTGGGGGCAAGGGGCTCTTTACGAAGGAACTCGAGCAGGCGATGCTCGCGGGTGAGATTGATCTTGCCGTGCACAGTCTCAAGGATATGCCGACGGAGGTCCCCGAGGGACTTGTCATCGGAGCGATTACGCAACGCCTCGATGCGGGCGATGCCTTTGTCAGCGCGCACTATCGATCGATGGAGGATCTTCCCCAAGGGGCAAAGGTCGGCACCTCGAGTCTGAGGCGGCGTGCGCAGCTGCTTGCCGTGCGCCCCGATCTTACGATTCTCGATCTGCGCGGCAATGTCAATACACGACTTGCAAAGCTCGATGCGGGCGAGTTCGATGCCATTGTCCTCGCGGCGGCGGGGCTCAAGCGCCTCGGGCTGGGTGAGCGCATCCGAACGATTCTGCCGCGTGCCATGATTCTCCCCGCCGTCGGGCAGGGGGCACTGGCGATTGAGTGCCGCGCAGACGATGGTCGGATTCAGGAGATGATCGATTTCCTGCGCGACACTGAGATGACTGCGGCGGCAACGGCGGAGCGCGCATTTCTGCGCCGCGTCGAGGGCGGATGTCAAATCCCTGTCGGCGTCTATGCCGAGGTCGGTGAGGGCAATGTGCTCCACGTAGAGGCGATGATTGCCTCGATCGATGGAATGCGTGTCTGCCGGTCGCGCTCTATGGGAACGCCCGCAGAGGCTGAGAAGATTGGTATTGCTCTTGCAGAGGAACTGTTGGATGTCGGCGGGCGAGAGATTTTGAAAGAGATTGGAATTGCGGTATGAGTGGAAAAGTATTTCTTGTCGGCGCGGGTCCGGGGGATCCGCGCCTTTTGACAATCGGTGCGATGAACTGCCTGAAGCAGGCGGATGTTGTTGTCTATGATCATCTGGCGGATGAGAGTATTCTCGCTTATGTGCCTCCGGAGGCAGAACGGATCTATGTCGGCAAGCAGTCCAACAAGCATACGATGCGGCAGGAGGATATCAATGTCTTGCTTGCGGACAAGGCGGATGAAGGCAAGACGGTCGTCCGACTCAAAGGGGGCGATCCCTTTGTCTTTGGACGCGGCGGGGAGGAAGCGCTTGTGCTTCTTGCGCGCGGCATTCCGTTCGAGGTGCTGCCGGGCGTGACTTCCGCAATCAGCGTTCCTGCCTATGCGGGCATCCCCGTCACCCATCGCGGTGTGGCCGTTTCCTTTGCGGTCATCACGGGGCATGAGGATCCGACGAAGCCCGAGTCGCATGTTCGATGGCAGCATCTCGCGACCGGTGTCGATACGCTGATCTTTCTGATGGGCGTCGCCAATCTCCCTGAGATTACGAAGAATCTGATGGACAACGGGCGCTCCGCGGATACGCCTGCTGCAGTCATTCGTTGGGGAACGCGTGCCGATCAGGAAACGTATGTCACGACGCTCGGCGATGCCGCCGCAATGGTGCAGCGCGACGGAATTCGACCGCCTGCGATCTTCATTGTCGGTGAGGTGGTAAAGCTGCGGGAGCAGCTGCGCTGGTTTGATCGTGCGGATATTCGCCCGCTTCTCGGGAAACACATCCTTGTGACGCGCGCGCGTGCACAGGCATCGGCACTCACGGAGAAGCTGACAGCACTCGGTGCGGTCTGCGTGGAGACTCCCGTGATCCGCATTGTGCCTCCCGCAGATGGGTATGCGGCACTGGATGCGGCGATTGGAGAGCTGCATACGTACCACTGGCTGATCTTTACGAGCGTCAACGGAGTGGAGCACTTCTTTGCACGGCTTCACCATGCGGGCAGGGATACACGCGCACTCGGTTATGCGAAGGTTGCCGCAATCGGTTCTGCGACGGCAAAGGCACTGCACTCCTATGGAATTGATGCCGATCTCGTGCCCGAGGAGTTCCGTGCCGAGGCCGTCGTGGAGGCACTGAAGCCGATCCTGCCGCCGCGTGCGCGCATTCTCCTGCCGCGTGCGCAGGAGGCGCGCGATGTCCTGCCGGAGTCGCTGCGCGAGCACGGAGCGACGGTTGATGTCACGCCTGCCTATGAGACGGTGCCGGAGCTGAGTGGGGGAGAAGAGCTCGCCGAACGTCTGCGTAATGGGGAGATCGATTTCGTGACATTTACGAGCTCCTCCACGGTGAAGAACCTCGTGCATCAGCTGGGGAATATCACGCCGCTCCAACAGGTGAAAATTGCCTGCATCGGACCGGTCACGGCAGAAACAGCACGAAGTTTTGCACTTGAGCCGGACATCATAGCAGAGAACTATACCATCGACGGACTGGTCGATGCCATAAGGGAGTATATGCAATGAATATGATTCAGCGTCCACGCCGCCTGCGCATCTCATCGGGCATGCGCGATCTTGTGCGCGAAACAGAGCTGTCTCCGCGCGATTTTGTCTACCCGATCTTTGTTGTTCCCGGCGAGCACATCAAGGAAGAGATTCCGAGCATGCCGGGCTGTTATCACTACTCTGTGGATCAGGTTCCGGCGCTTGCGCATGAGATTGCGGCTCTCGGGATTCCTGCAGTCGAGGTGTTCGGTCTGCCGGAATATAAGGACGAGATCGGCTCGAGTGCATGGGATATGACGAGTCCCGTGCAACGCGCGATTGCGGCGATCAAGGATGCCGTTCCGGAACTCGTCGTTGTCGGCGATGTCTGCCTCTGTCAGTATACAAGCCACGGACACTGCGGTGAATTGCACGATCACTATGTAGACAATGACGCTACTCTGCCGCACCTCGTCCAGACGGCTGTTAGTCAGGCGCGTGCGGGAGCAGATATTGTCGCACCCTCGGACATGATGGATGGGCGCGTTGCCGCCATTCGAGCAGGTCTTGACGCAGAGGGCTTTGTGAATACAAGCATCATGAGCTACGCGGTCAAATATGCCTCGGGCTATTACGGCCCCTTCCGCGATGCAGTGGACAGCACTCCGTCCTTCGGCGATCGCCGCCAGTATCAGATGGATCCCGCAAATGCGCGTGAGGCTCTGAAGGAGGCGGCACTTGACGTGCAGGAGGGCGCGGACATCATCATGGTAAAGCCGGCGCTTGTCTACCTCGATATTGTACGTCAGGTATACGAAGCGACGGATCGTCCGATCGCGGTCTACAATGTCAGCGGTGAGTATGCGATGGTGAAAGCGGCTGCCGCAAATGGATGGATTGACGAACAGCGCATTGTTTTGGAAACGCTGATGAGCATGAAGCGTGCCGGTGCGAAGATCATCATTACCTATCATGCGATGGATGCCGCTGCGTGGCTCACTGCATAGGGAGGATTGTTATGCGAAATACACAGCAGTCGAAAGCAGCATTTGCCGAGGCGAAAGAATATATGCCGGGCGGGGTCAACAGTCCCGTGCGCTCCTTTGCGAACGTGGGCGGGAATCCGCTCTTTATCGCACGCGGCGAAGGTTCTAAGATCTATGATATTGACGGAAATGAATACATCGACTACGTGGGCTCATGGGGACCGATGGTTGTTGGGCATGCGCACCCGCAGGTGGTCAAGGCTCTGCAGGAGGCTGTGACGCACGGAACAAGCTACGGTGCACCGACACTCCTTGAGACTGAGCTTGCAAAACTTGTGCAGTCTGTCTACCCGTCGATCGAGGTCATCCGCATGGTAAACTCGGGGACAGAGGCGACGATGAGTGCTCTCCGTTTGGCTCGCGGCTATACGGGGCGCGATAAGATTGTGAAGTTCATTGGCTGCTACCACGGACACAGCGACGCACTTCTTATCAAAGCAGGAAGTGGCGCAACGACATACGGCAACGCTTCAAGCAGCGGCGTG
>CALALM010000191.1 GCA_937925565.1 uncultured Centipeda sp. | reverse complement strand
GATTGCCGCCCCCGCCTCTACCGCACCTTTCGTCAGACCCTCATGCTCTTTTACCCATGTGGAGACCGATGCCGCCGCATCGGCTCCCCATTTCGCGGCGTCTGCGACGGTAGGAAGGAAGAGCGTTCCAATAGAGATCGCTGCGCCCTCAACGGCAGATTGCAGCTGAACGATAGAGCCTTTTGCGTTGTTCAGCATGACCTCCGCCATCTTTTCGGCTTCGCCGTCGCAGTTCTCCATCTGTGCAACAAGATCGTTAAATACCTCGGGACCCGCATCAAGCACATTCAACCAGCCCGTCGCCGCCTCGGTGCCGAAGATGATCTGCATATATGCCAGCTTTTCCTCATCGGTCAACCCTTGCATTTTGTCACGGAGTTCTGTGAGTACCGCCGCCATCTTATGGGCACCTTCGCCCGCGATACTGTCCATATCAATGCCGAGAGAGGAAAGTGCCGCCGATGTTTCTGCCTGCTGCGCCGATAGATCGGAAAGTGAAATGCCGAGTTCGTCCATCGCCTTACTCGCCTTTTTCGGTGGTCCCGCAAGACGCATAAAGCCCGCGCGGAGCGATGTGCCCGCCTGCGACGCCTTGACGCCTGCATTTGCCATGATACCCGTGAGTGCGGCGGTCTCCTCCATTGATGCTCCGAATGCACGCGCAACGGGTGCTGCGTACTTCATCGTCTCGCCGATCATCTCGACGTTGGTGTTCGTCCGCGTCGCTGTGACGGCAAACACGTCCGCCATATGTCCTGCCTGATCCGCCGCAAGTCCAAATGCTGTGAGGTCATCCGATACAATGTCAGCCGTGCGGGCGAGGTCTGTGCCGCCTGCGGCTGCAAGTGCAAGAAGTCCCGGCATACCCGCGATGATCTGCTCTGTATTCCATCCAGCCATACCAAGATAACTCATCGCCTCTGCCGACTGCTGCGCGCTGAACTGCGTCGTCTCACCAAGGCGACGCGCCTCTGCGGTGAGCCGCCCGATTTCATCGCTGTTGGCGCGGGTAATCGCCTGCACCTTCGACATGGAGGCTTCAAACTTCGCGGCGGTCTCAATCACGCCATAGAGAGGTGCGGCAAGCATGCCCGCCGTAGCAACAGCAGTTCCGAATCCCGCCTTTGCGCCGGCAAGATTCTCCCCGGCTGCCGCCTTTGCCGCTCGTGCACTTTGTAGTCGGTCGGCAGCTTCTTTGGTCTGTGCCATCTCTTGTCGCAGACGGGTGAGATGCGTGCGGTATTCATCGGCACTCATTCCAGCCGCGCGCATCCCCTGCTGCGCGCGTTCCATCGCCGACTGGTACTGACTTTGCGAGATTTTCCCCGCGTCATACTGCTGCTTGATGCGGGCAATCTCACGCGTATATGCCTTTACTTCCCCTTGTGACGCCTGCCATGCACGTTCCAGGCGCTTCTGTTCGGCGTTCAAAAAGCGTGTATTGTCACTCAGCTGCTGCATGGCAAGAGAACCGCGATTCATCGCCGCACCGAACGATGCGTTCATCACGGCTCCAATGGCAAAGGAAATGGCAAATATTTTTCCAGCCGCCACAAAATCCCCCCCTTTCTGCTATAATAGATTTATCAAATATGACAAGGAGCGTGATTCAAATGTTTGAGTTTATCTTCGGTTTATTATTCATCATGTTGGTTGCTTTGCTGTCAGCCGTCATCTTCTACGCTCTCTTTGAAATCACAAAGCCCATTATCAAGATTCTCTTGGCGATTCTCTTCATCCCTTTTGCCATCCGTGATATTCACCGAAAACGAAACGGCACGTACAACGAATTTGAGGATGTTTTTGTCGGCAAATCATAATTGCAGCATTGGCAGCGGCTCGCGTCGCTGCCTTTTTATTTGTGTCGTTTCTCCTCCTCGATCACATCCATCCAACGACGGAGCTCTCGGAGCGTCTGCCGTTGCCAGAACTCGATCGCACCCGCCTCACGCAGGGCAAAGCTGATTGATCTCAGCTGCTGCGCCGGGTCAGCTCCTCGCCCAAAGACTGCAACAAAAAATTCAGCGTCCTCGTAATGACCGCCGTATAGGTGCGCAGCTTCAATTTACGGATCTCCTCGAACGGCACGCCCATCGCCGTCGCCGCGAGCCGTGCGCGGAAGTTCGCACTATACACGATGTCAGGCGTCGGATCACCGACCATACGGCAGGCGCGTTCGGCGCTCACGAACGCATTGGAGTCCAGTTCGTCCAGACGATTCTCAAGCTCCGTGAAATCTAGAACCTTCTTCTCTTCGATGGCCTCCGTCATTTCCATGTTCTCTTTCTTGTCCATGTCATATCCTCCTGAAATGATATCAAAAAAGCACTCACATCATGCGCGAGTGCTTTTCTCGTTTACAGTCCCAGTGCCTTACGCACATCCGCGAGGTAGTCGATGCCGTCAATGAAATGGATATAGTTCATCTTGTCGATCTCGACCTTGCGCTTGCCGTCGATTGTGACTTTGAGATAGGTCACTTCAAGCGTATTCTTGCTGTCTGTATGATCGGCGGGCTTGAGTGAGCCGAGACTTCCCTTTTTCGGCAGTCCTCGAATGTTGACCTTGACCGCCTGCACTTTGATCTCGCCCGTCGCAGCGTCATACTGCTCGTTCGCCCCGCGAAACTCAAGGTCATGCGAGCGCATGGCGAGGAGTTCGGTCACGTCCTCGTTGATGGTACGCCAGCTGATCTCCGTCTCCATGCTCTCCGTCTGCCCCGGCGTTGGCATCTCGATCTCGCCGCCAATACCCGCGCCGGAGATGGTCGCGGTCTTGTAGCTGATGTCCGGCAGGGTTACATCCGCCATGCCGAGCTTGCGATTGCCGCCCTTGAACACCTCGAAGTTGATGAGCTTGTCGCGAACGGTGTTCACGCCCGCGAAACGCTGCAGGTCAAAGGTGAATTTCTTTTCCTTCATGTGCTATCACTCCCCCTTAGGAAAACAGTGCCGAGATGTATCCGGGGTCATACTCCATGACGAACTCAATATCCCGTGCGGGTGCTGCGGGTGTGAGGTAGACGTGGAAGCGAATGATCCCGTCCATCAGCTCCGTCGTCGTGTTCTCATCCTCGCGGAACTCCACGCGCCCGCCGAGCAGTGCGCCCTTTGCCGAAAGTCCGTTCAGCCAGATGTTTGCACTGTCTACGACCGTCTCGATGAGACGCTTGTTTGTCGGCTCGTCGATCTTGCTCCAGAACGTCGTGACAAGTGTATTCCCCACCCAGTTGAACATCCGGCGGTTGTTGATGAAGTTGTCCTTCACGTCCGTATTCGACGGGTACGCCGTTGTACGGTTGCCCCAGAGCTTCCAGCCGCCGATGAAGTTCAGCGCGGTCACGATGCCCTGTCCATTCAAGTAACCCGCCTGTGCCGAGTTCATGAAAATCTCAGTGCCATCGACAAGACACGCCCCATCTGCTTGGAGATTCTTATTCGATGGCGAGTAGTACGGAACATCGTCATGCTGACTGTCCGTACGATTCATAAGGGAGGCGATCTGCGTGGAGAGGTGGTACTTCTCGTTTCCGAGCTTTACCATCGGCCAGCTGAGAATGCAGTCCTTATCGGCAAAGTTCTTCTCGTTCTTCCATTTGCTCGCAGCGGTGTACGTCTTGACTTCCTTTGTCGGGATGTCGCAAATGGAAATCGCGTTGAAATGCCCGCAGATGTTGTGTTCCTTTGCCTTCATGACCGCTGCGACGGTCACATCTTGCGACCAGCCGGGTGCGATGATGATGCCGGGGACAAGCCCGAAACGCGGGAATACCTCGTCAATCAGCTCAAGACCCTCGGTACGATTCGTGACCGTATCAATGCCGCCGATGATGTCCGCCGCCTTTACCGCCGCCGGGTCGAGCATGGTGTAACTCAGGTATAGCTCCGATGTTCCACTCGGAATGCCTTTGCCCGCGATCGGCGTGATAATGACGCGTCCCTCATCGTCATACGCCGCCGTATAGTCCGTTCCCTTCACAAGTTCTTGATGCGCCGCTGTGAGTTTTACCTTGAGCGTATCCAGCAGTACCGGCTCCGTCATGGTGACAACGCCGCCCGCCATCGCCGTTTGCTTGTCCTGCACGTCTTTTTTGTGCTTTGCAGGGTCAAGGACGTTCACCAGTACGATCGGTGCCATATTGAACAGCGCGAAATGTGTCTTGATGACCTCCGCGAGCGTGTACTTCTCCCACTCATCCGAATAGCCAAGTGCCGCGACTGCCTCCTTATAGGAGTAGCAGAGCACGGGCGTATTGACCGCTGCGGGCGCACTCGCCAGATGGACGGGTGCCGTACCGAATGCGACAATCAGCCCGCTGTCGGTTGCCGTCATCGGAGCGAGGCTCGTTGCGCGCTCATTCGTATATACGCCGTGTTTGTAACCCAAAGCCATAGTTATTCACCTCTTCCTACTTCAAGAGCTGCCAGATAGAGCGGCGTTCCCATCTGCGCGACCTCTGCCATCGCCGCGCCGAGGTTCTCCACGGGGACAAACAGCCGCGCAATGCCCGCGTACTTCTCCTTTGCCATCTCGACGACCTCATGCGGATAGCCGCGATAGACGGTATAGCATTTCAGCCCGTCCGCAAGGCGATTCGGACCGATGTAGACGTAATTCTCCGCAGTATTCTCCTGCACAGGCGTCGTTTTTTTCTCTTTGGCAGCAGGTGTTTCCTGCTTCTTCATCTCTTCACTCATGTGTTATCCTCCTGCATAATACGATCAAATCCCGCCGCCATCTGCTCGTTCGGCTGCGCAACGGTGTAGACCAGTGTCGCATAGCCGAAATAGTAGGGGTACGGCTGTATCTCGATCGTTTCAAATTTCGTCGGCAGGACAAGGCGAAAGCGATTCTCCAATTTACGGAAAACTAAAAGGCGTTGCCGTACTCGCTCCATAATGGAGAGCAGGTCACGCCACGCCTCTTTATCCTCGCCGTATACGCCGAACGTCAGCCCGATGGTCGCCTCCGCGCCCACCTTCTCCGGCTCTGTCACATCTTCCGTCTTCTGCCAGCTGACAACAACGAGCGGATAGTATGTGTCGTCCTTAAATTCATCATCCGGAATGTGCTGCGCATAGACAGAGATTTTCTTATCTGCCTGTCCCTCTGCTTTCATCCGATAGTTTGCCGTTGCCGCTTCAACCTCACGGACAACGGCACTCACAAGCATTGCAGGTGTCATCGTCCATACCTCGCCAAGAAATTATTGATCTCACGGTCGACCGCCACCGAAAACCGCCCTTGCAAACGCTCCTCCATGTAGTTCCGTATGGTCGGATGCCCTAGCATCTGCGGCACAGACGGCGCGAAATTCTTTGCTATTGGCATGGATTCATTCCCATGCGTACGATGAAATACGCCGACGTGACCGCTCTGCATCCGTGCAAGAAAGGCGTGTGCAATCGTCCCGCCCTGCCCGCGTACGACCTCGCTATAGAGATACTTCCCCTTCGGTGGGCGTTTCGTCGGTACACGGTTCGGGTTGTGCTTGAAGTACGCAAGGTCATTTACGCGCCCGCGTGCGGAAAATACTGCGCCGTTTCCACTATAAGTGATGCGCATCGCCCCCGCGATACGTTTTTTCTGAAACGTATACCGCTCTGCGATTTTCTGCGCTGCCTCACGCTGCACGCCTTTGACAGAACTCCGCACGGCACGCTTGGAGAGGCGGTCAACCGCTCCCGGAAACTCTTTGAGCAGGTTTGCCGCCCGCTGCAGATCACTGTCATCGATCTCAATCATGGGAATCCACCTCCCGCGCGGAATGCGCCCAGTGTAATGGTCAGCATTCCCATATCCTCGGTGCATGTGTCCACTGTATAGCGTTTGCCGTCGACCTTGAAGTTTGTCCCCTGTTTCGGCACAGAGGGCAGATCATCCGTCCGCACACAGACGGTCAGATAATCGCCGTGAAGCCCCTCAGGTGTTCGTTGCCCGCCATGCAGGGAGGCGTTACGCTTCTCAGTCATGTCGCCCGAGATAACGCAGATACACTCTGTCCCGTCCAGATTGTGCCGCTCACCGAACTCTGCGGGATTCAGAAACACGCGCGTGAGGTCATCGGCGACCTGCTCTTTGAACCCCATCATCCGATACGGACAAGTGCCACCGTGTCCGCCTGCTCTTTCGGCGCAATCGCATAGCCCGCGCGTACCGTCGATGCACCAGATGCGCCAACGATGTTTTTCTGCGTCTTGTCCCAGTAAACTTCCGCACCGATATCGATCTTCCCCGTTGCCGCAGGGAGACGGAATGCTCCTACGAGCGTAATTGTTCCCATCTCTCCTTTCGGAATCTCTGTGAGTGCGATGCCGATCCGCGCGGCGAGCGGCACAACCTCCATATAGGCAAGCGTATCCGTTGCCGTGTAGTCGATGTTATCGCCGCGCTGAATGTACGTTGCTTTTACTGCTTCTGCCATGACTTAATTCCTCCTTACTTTCCTGTGCTCTTTGCAATGCCGCGATAGTCGAGCAGGTTGACGCCCACATCCATGTAGATACGCCATTTGATTCCGAGCGTGTCGAACTGCTCCGCGCGCTCCATCGTCGGCGTGAGGTTCCCGTTGAGGCTCGTGACCTCAATCGTCGGTGCGACGCCCGCCGCCGCCGCGAGATAGAACGCCTTTGCATCCTCAAGCTCCGGCTCCGAGATGACCGTCATCTTGTTTGCGAACGGGTTCGGCGTTGCGTTCGCCTTCGTCGGGTCAACCACCGAGCTGATAAGCTGCGCCGCCTGCACCTCGAGTTCGACGGGGCAGATGAGGAATGCCGGCTGAATGTTGAGATACTCAAGCCCTGCGATATTCTTCTGCTTCGCCATCGCCGCCTTCATCTTGGCGAGCCCCTCGATGGAGATGTCAACCACATGGAGTGTGTTGTGGTTGTTGCTGAAGAGCGGATCACCCTCAATCGTCGGATTCGCTTTGAGCAGCTTATAGACCATCTTGTTGATCATGCGCCGTGCCGCCGCGCCGTAGATTGCGGGAAGCTGCTGCAATGCGCCCATATCGTCATTGATGATTGCCTGACGCGTGATCGAAAACATACGCCCGTAAGTTGCGACGCTCGTCTTTGCCATACTCTCCGTGACACCGCTCGCCTTGAACTCGCCGCTCTCATTGAGTTTTTCGAGCGTATCCGCTTCACTCAGACGGTAGCGCACCGCGTCCTTAAAGTCCGAATTGCTCCCATGTGCCGTCCAAAGCTGATACGTCGTCGGCGCAGTCTGATACGCCTGCGCCATGCTCTTATGTGCGACGTTGGAGAGGATGCCGGGGAATGCCCCCGTGCCTGTCAGTGCCTCGCGCACGATCATCTCGTCGTCCATCGTGCGCGTATTCTTCCCCAGTTCGCGCTCCACGCACTCAGCGGCAAGGCGAATCATGCGCTTCCCGCGGTACTCATCCGCCCCCGCCGCCTTGTTCTCGACCGTAAGCCCTGCACGCATGGCAAGACCATCCGTCGCCGCCGCGCGGAACTTGTCCATCTCATCAACCTGCACCGTCACCGTCTGAGCCTTGCGCTGCTCGGCGAGCTTGTCGAGGATTGCCGCACGGACAGCCTCGACGCTCATACCGTCATTGATGTATGGCGCATCATCCACGCCAAACTGACGGCACATCGTCCCGATCTCACGCACGCGGGCACGCTCCTCGGCGATTGCCGCCTGACGTGCCGCCTCCGTGTCCTGCACCTGTGTCACCTGCACAGGCTCAGCCGCCATCTTCGGCTGCTCCTTTACTCCAATCTCCTTGTTTTCATCCATTGTTCCATCTCCATTCTCTGAATAACTACGTCCAACTCCTACGGTCGCATCGGCGGGTACGGACACAATCGAAATCTCGTACGGTGTCCACCGCGTCGCAACTTCACACGGTCCCGTAAATCGTCCGTTCATGCTCGTTGCACCCGCCTTGACTTCCTCCCACACGTCGACCGCGTAGCCGACCGAGACGCCTCTCAGCGTCCCCGAACGCACCTTCTGATAGATGCGCTCACTTTCCTCATCCTCGTCGAACTGAATTACCGCGCGCAGCTTACGTGTGGTCTCATCCAGTCGGACAGAGAGGACACGCCCAATCACGCGGTCACGGTCATGGTTGAACAGTACAACTCCGATTTCCTGCAATCGACTGAGGTCAACCGCCCCCGCATCGTGCGAGAGGATTTCATCGCCGAACCATCGGCGGCACGGTTCTTCGCTTGAAAGCGAAAGTTCTGCTTGTCTGGTATCCCCGTCTGCCTCATCCGAGCGGCAAAGAATCGCCCCCGCGTATGCCGTGCGCCGCTGCGGCTCATTCTTGTTCCTGACTGCCATTTGCATTCTCCTTGTCATTGTCTGCATTATTGACATGATTGCTCTGCGCCGCCTGCACCGTGATCGGCGTATGCACCGAGAGCTTCAGCCCCATCGCCTCGGCGGTCTCCTTCTCAAGTGCCATCTGTTCGAGCTGTTCGCGCCAGTCATAGCCGCGTTCGGCACACCACTGCGCGAGCGTCTTTCCGCCGTTCTGGATTGCGGCGATGTCCGCCTGCACCTCCTTCGCGGGGTCAATCCACGACCAGCCGGGCGTGACCCACTCGACCGCCTGATACGCCTCCCTGTGCTCGAAGTAGTCGGGAATATCAAGGCTCCCCACCATCACGCAGAGATCCATCCACTCACGGTAAATCGGTGCGCACAGATGCGCCGCCATGAACTCCTGCATCGGTTCGAACGTCTTGCGATCCTCAAGCATCCCCTGTCGTGCACTTGAAAAGCTCGACGTATTGAAGTCGCGGCTCATCAGCTCATAGGAAAGCCCAAGTCCCGCACCTGCAAGCCGCTCCTGTATGGCAACATAGTCCCGCGCATTCGTCAGTCCGCGCGACGGGTTCGCCGTGTCGACCTTCTCCCCGGGTGCAAGGTATTTGATCATGCCGGGACGGATCGCACTCAGCTGCTTTCCCTCTTTGTCTTTCGCGTTGACGTTGAAGCGACCAAGTCCGCCTGCTGCGCCGTCCCCTGTTGTGATAAAGACGGAGAAGCACGCCGCAATCCGCGCCGCGACGGTCTCGGCGTCGATATAGTCCTGCGTGTCCTTGAGCCTCTTGATGATCGGTGCAAGGTCGGAGATGCCGCGGATCTGGTCGGGCTGTGCGCGTGTCCAGAGGTGGATGATCTGCTCGGCGGGTATGCGGTCGGGGTTGTACTCCACATAGCCATCGGGGCTTTTGCGGTCAATCCAGTACGCGAGCGGGCGCAGATGGTCATTCAGTTCCACGCCGGAACGGATGATATTATTCGTCTTTGGTGCGTAAAGAAGAAAACTGCTGAGGAGGTCGGACTTGATGACCTGCAATTTCAGCGGATGCCGCCCCTTACGCGTGACCACCTTCTTGATGAGGATTTCCCCATCGACAATCTTGCGCCTAAGAAGCATCGCCTGTAGCTCCGCAAAGCTCTGTTGTCCTGTGATGTCGCAGTTCTCCGCCGCCGTCCACTCCCGCCATAGTGCCTCAATGCGGCGGTTCAGTTCCTCGTTGCCCGTGCGTGCCTGCGGCTTGATACCCGTCCCGACCACGTTGCGCACGATGCCGCCGACGGCTGCACCCGCGATGTCACTGTTGCGCTCAAGATACCGTGCCCGCGCCTTGATGAGGTCGCGCTGCGGCTTGTCGGCGTTCTCCGTGTCCTCGTTGATCGGCACCCATCCGTCATTAAACCGCGTGACCTCGCCCGCCTCGTAGGCACGCAGACTCTCAGCGTAAAAGGCACGTTCACATGCCCACTGCGGCGAGATTGCCGCGATTGCCTTCTCAATCAGCGGAATCATATACGCCCCATTTGTGCAAAGGAGAGATCCCCGCCATCCCGCCGTGCAATCGCCGCCATCAGTGCGTTTTCCCGCGCATAGAGCGTCGAAAGATTCGCTTTTGTCAGCCGCCTGTTTGCGATCTGATACTCCTGCGCCCCTTCCTCAATCACTCTGATTGCCTCCTGTACACGCGCAAGCTGTGTTTCCAGTGTCTCCAAATGGTCTCACCTCCTTTCATGTCAATACCAACTCTTCCCCGCGCCGATCCAGTCTCTTTCTTCATCCTCCTGCTCCTGCGCGCGTGTTTCCTGCTTCTGCTCCATAAGATACCGCACGCCGATGATCTCGGCTGCGAGCGTGTTATTCGTCTCGCAGTCAAGCAGGTGGTTCGCCGCGTGGGAGCTGATTTTTTCCCAGACAACGGAGACGCGCCCCTTCTTGTCGCGCTGCTCTACTCTCTGCTCGGCGCATACCTGATCCGCGTACTCGCGCTCAATATCGCGGTAGACGTTCCAGCTCCCATGTGCCCCCGCGTCAATCGTCATTCGCGAGGCGATAAAGTTC
>CALALM010000190.1 GCA_937925565.1 uncultured Centipeda sp. | reverse complement strand
TGGAGCAGGGACGGAGACCATGCGTGCGGAGGAGTTGACTGCGGCGCAGCAGACGGCTGCTGATGCGCTGCGCGCAGGAATTGCAGCGGGCGGCTTTCGGGGCTTTCTGCTGCACGGTGTGACGGGCAGCGGCAAGACACGCGTCTATATCGAGACGGCACGCGCCGTGCGTGCGGCGGGACGGCAGGTTATTGTGCTCGTGCCGGAGATTGCCCTCACGGGGCAGCTTATCACAGAATTTCAAAAAGTCTTTGCCCATGACATTGTCGTTCTGCACAGTCAGCTTTCACATGCCGAGCGGAACGATTCGATCTTTCGTGTGCGACGCGGGGAAGCGGGCATCATCATCGGTGCACGCTCGGCGCTCTTTACACCCGCTGAGAATGTCGGAGCCATCATCCTCGATGAGGAGCAGGATATGTCCTATAAGCAGGACGAGTCACCGCGCTATCATGCGCGTGTGGTCGCGGAGATCTTCGCGCGGCGGCATGAGGCACTCCTCGTACTCGGCAGTGCGACACCATCGCTTGAGTCCTATGCACGAGGGCGGGGGGGTGAGCTGACACTTCTTTCGATGCCCGAGCGCATCGGGAGTCAACCGCTGCCGAAGGTGCGTGCCGTCGATATGCGCGAGGAGCTGCGGCGCGGTCGGCGCACAGTCATCTCACTTCCGCTGCGTGAGCTCCTTACTGAGACGCTTGCGCGCTGTGAACAGGCGATCATCATGTTGAATCGACGTGGATACGCAACCTTCATCATGTGCCGCTCCTGCGGTGCGGTCATCACCTGCGCGCAGTGCTCACTGCCGCTTGTCTACCACGCAAACGGAACGCTCGTGTGTCATCACTGTGATCTGCGCGCACCTGTGCCCGAGATCTGTCCGCAGTGTGGGAGCCGCTACATCAAATACTTCGGCTCAGGCACGGAGAAGCTCGAAGAGGAACTCCGGCAGCTGCTCCCGGAGGCGCGGATTGTGCGTATGGATCGCGATACGACAGGACGCAAGCTTGCGCATGAGGAGATTCTGACGAAGTTTCGCAGGCGAGATTTCGATATTCTGCTCGGCACACAGATGGTCGCAAAGGGACATGATCTGCCCGGTGTTCAATCTGTCGGCATCGTCAGCGCGGACGCAAGTCTCAACCTGCCGGACTTTCGTGCCGCAGAGCGCTGCTTCATGCTCATCACGCAGACGGCAGGACGTGCGGGACGGCATGGTGCACGTGGCGAGGTTATCGTGCAGACCTATAACCCCGAGCATTATGCTGTAAAGACCGCCATCCGGCAGGACTACGAGGCGTTTGCAGAGCAGGAGCTTGCGCTGCGCCGTGAACTCTTCTATCCACCGTTCAGTCGCCTTGTAAAGCTGCTCTTTCACGATCCGAACCGCGAACGCGTATGGAACGAGGCAAATACTTTTGCTGCATCCTTTCAAAACACATTTGCGGGGCGCGCGGGCTGTATGGTGATCGGACCATCGCCCGCCCTGATCGAAAAGGAACGCGGCGCTTATCGCTTCATCGTCCTCATCAAGACGGATGCACTTGCGGAGATACAGGCATTTCTGCGGGAGCGTAGCATTCATCTGCGCGATGACATTGCAATCGACATGGATCCCGTTGTAATTTTTTGAGAAATAATAGAAAAATCTATTGAATATAACTGCAAATCCTGTTAATCTGGAAATAGAAGGAAAGATGATGAATGCGAAGCGGCATACATTGTTTTCCCAAGACAATGGAGGAATGACTTCCTATGGTGATGATTCTCGGACGGGCGAAGATCAATTTGACGCTCGACATTCTGGGGCTTCGGGATGACGGCTATCACGAGATCGCGACTGTCATGCAGTCCCTTGCGCTCGCCGACACACTCACGCTGACGCGGCAGGAGGAGGGAATCACGCTGACCGTGGATCTGCCGGGACTGGAGGCAGATGAGCGCAATCTCGCTCATCGTGCGGCGGCACTCGTCATGAAAGAGTGCGGCGTTCGCGGCGGTGTCCATATCGACATTGCAAAGCGTATCCCTGTCGCTGCGGGACTTGCGGGAGGCAGTGCCGATGCGGCAGCGACCCTGCGCGGGATGAATGAACTCTATGGTCTTGGACTCTCGGACGCAGAACTCTGTGCTCTCGGCGCGCAGATCGGCTCTGATATCCCCTTTTCCCTCATGGGTGGAACGATTTTTGCAACAGGGCGCGGTGAGATAATGCGGCGGGTTGCAGACTTCCCGGAGACGCCCATTGTGCTCGCAAAGCCACAGGTTTCTGTATCGACCCCGTGGGCATATCGCAGCTATGACGCACATCCACCGGAATATCATCCGAACAATGCAGCGTTCTTGGATGCACTCGCACGCGGTGATCGAACGCGCTGCGCAGACCTGATCTGCAATGTGCTCGAACCTGTGACGGAGGCAGTACATCCCGTGATCGGCGACTATCGTGCACGCATGCAGGAGCATGGCGCCATCTGTGCGATGATGTCAGGCAGCGGTCCGACCGTGTTTGGGCTTTTTACAGACGAGCGTACGGCGGCAGACGCAGCAGAGGCATTCCGCCTTGAGACCGACGCTGAGGTGCATCTGACACGTACCGCAGGCAGATTTCGTCGGCAGTAGAACCAGAGGGATAATCAGTATGGAAGGAAAACTATCACCGGTTGTTGTGAACAGCTATCAGCCGCTTCGTGAAATTGTCTGCGAGGTTCTTCGCGACGCCATTCGCAGTGGGGTTTTGAAGCCGGGCGAATGGCTCAAGGAGAACGATCTCGCGGATGAATTGCTTGTCAGTCGTACGCCCGTACGCGAGGCGATTCGCAAGCTCGAGCAGGAGGGCTATGTCGTCACCGTGCCCCGGCGCGGTGCCTATGTCGCGAGCGTATCCATCCGCGACATCAATGAGATCTTCGAGATTCGTGCGGCGCTCGAGGCACTTGCCTGTGAGCTTGCAGCGGAGCGCATTACCGATGAGGAACAGGAGCGTTTGGAACGCCTCCTTGTCGCCATCGGACGCGCCATTGAGGAGCACGATATGGAACGTATCGTGCAGGCGGACATTGAGTTCCATGAACTTCTCTATCAGGCTGCGCGAAATAATCGTCTGCTTGCGATTATCGGCAATCTGCGCGAGCAGCTCACGCGTTTCCGCACGATTTCCATGTCTTATCCGGGGCGCCTCAAGGCTACCCTCGAGGAACATCGTGCAATTGTGGATGCGATCGGCTCCGGGGATGCCCGTAATGCCCGCAAGGTTGGCGCAAAGCATATGGAGAACTCTGAGGAGACACTGCTTTATGCTATTGAGGAGCAGGAAAAAAAGACGGGGACAAGTATTGTAAAACGAAAGCATAAAAAGAGTAAGGAAACTGCCGAGTAGGCGATTTCGGAGAACGGGAGGAACATATGTTGGATTTCGTTACGGTCATATTGGCAGCGGGTAAGGGTACACGCATGAAGTCCAAGCTGCCGAAGGTGCTGCACCGCGCAGCGGGCAAGCCCATGCTGCAGCATGTCATCGACGCTGCAGACGCGGCGGGCGCGCGGCGCAACATCGTCGTGACGGGCTTTGGCGGCGAGGTCGTTCGTGCGGCAATCGGAGACAGTGTGGAGTATGTAGAGCAGCGTGAGCAGCTCGGCACGGGGCATGCAGTCCTGCAGGCGAAGGAATTGCTCGCCGGCGAGCGTGGGACGATCATGGTGCTCTGTGGGGATACGCCACTCCTGACGGCGGAACTTCTGGCACGCTTCCATGAAGAGCATGTAAACGCGGGCGCAAAGGCGACTGTCCTTACGGCGATCATGCCGAATGCGAAGGGCTATGGTCGTATTGTCCGCCGTGAAAGCGGCGAGGTTTTGAAGATTGTCGAGCACAAGGATGCAACGCCGGAGGAGCGTGAGATTCACGAGGTCAACGCGGGGATTTACTGCTTCGATGCGCAGGCGCTGTTCTCGGCACTGGCAAAGGTGACGAACGACAACGCGCAGGGTGAATACTATCTCCCCGATGTGCTCGGCATCCTCCGCGATGCGGGTGAAAAGATCTGGGCGGTCGTTGCGGACAACTACGAGAGCACGCTCGGTATCAATTCGCGCAGCCAGCTTGCCGTGGCAGAGCGTATCCTGCGTCGCCGCAAGGTTGAGGAACTGATGGCGGACGGCGTGACGATCATCGACCCGCATACGACGTTCATCGACGCTGAGGTGCGCGTCGGCATGGATACCGTCATCTATCCGTTTACGTTCCTCGAGGGATTCACGGTGATCGGCGAAGACTGCTGCATCGGTCCCCATGTACGCTTTCAGAATACGGTCATTGGCGACGGCGTGAAGGCACACTATGTCTATGCACATGATGCCGAGATCGAGAGCGGTGTGGATCTCGGGCAGTTCAACCACATCCGTCCGGACAGCCATATCGGTACGGGTGTGAAGATGGGCAATTTTGTCGAGGTCAAGAACTCCAACATCGGCACAGGAGCGAAGCTGCCTCATCTCTCCTACATCGGGGACTGCGATCTGGGCACGAACGTCAACATGGGCTGCGGTACGATCACGGTCAACTATGATGGCAAGAATAAATTCCGTACAGTCATCGAGGACAATGCTTTTGTCGGCTGCAACTCCAACCTTGTGGCACCTGTCACGGTAGGCGAGGGGGCCTATGTTGCGGCGGGTTCCACGATCACACGCGATGTGCCCGCCGGGACACTCTCCGTTGCGCGTGCCCGCCAGAAGGAGATCGAGGGCTGGCACGATAAACGAAAATGAGACTCCACATAGTTCTGAACACTGTGAAAAAGGCAGAGTAACGCTCTTCCCAAAATAAACCGCGCGTGTTATACTATAGATAGATTTGTGTATTCTATTTATAGTTGACGCATCTGGTTTTTAGGAGGAACAGAGCAATGAGCTTTCCCACCGACAACGTTTGCATCCTGACGGGGAACGCAAATCCCCAATTGGCAAAGGACATCGCAGATCGTATCGGCATACCTCTCTGCGAGGCATTCGTTGGGCAATTCAACAACGGTGAAATCCAAGTGATGATCGAAGAGAGCATTCGCGGCAAGGACATCTTCATCATCCAGTCGACGAGCTTTCCCGTGAATGACAACCTCATGGAGCTGCTGATTCTCACGGATGCGTGCAAGCGTGCGTCCGCGCACAGTATTACGGCGGTTGTCCCGTACTATGCCTATGCGCGTCAGGATCGTAAGACGCGCGGGCGTGAGCCGATCTCGGCAAAGCTTGTTGCGAA
>CALALM010000189.1 GCA_937925565.1 uncultured Centipeda sp. | reverse complement strand
CCAAATCACTATCTTGATGACTATACAGATCGCATGCGTCCCTATATGGGGAACTGGGCGGCAAACAAACTGGATTTTGATGCAATCTTGACGGGGTTTCTCGGCTCGGAGGCACAGATTGATCTCGTTCTGGAGTGCGTTCGGATGTTCAAGACGGAGGACACACGGGTTATTGTGGATCCCGTGATGGGGGACAATGGGAAACTATACGCCTCCTATACGCCCGCGCTTTGTGCAAAGATGTGTCAGCTCCTTCCGCATGCGGACGTGGTGACGCCGAACCTCACGGAGGCGTGTCAGCTGATTGATCTCCCGTATCCCGATGACGGACTTATTTCAGAAGCGGAACTTGACCGGATGGCGGCAGAAATTGCCGCGATGGGACCGCGCGATGTCATCATCACGGGGCTTCACGCGGGGAAGAATGTGCGCACCTATCTCTACGCGGATGGAGTGGGATGCGCCTTCGATAATCCGAAGATTGGGCGCGACCGCTCGGGATCGGGGGATGTGTTTTCAGCGATCGTGGCGGCTGCACTTGTGCGAGGGATTTCACTCGAGGAGGGCGTTCAGCACGCGGCCGGGTTCATCGGGCATTGCCTCGCCTATGCTGAGGAACTGGATCTTCCGTGGAATTACGGGCTTCCGTTCGAGGAGTTTATGGGTGAGCTTACGGCGCTATAAAGAACGTTCAACAAAATAGGCTGCCGCATTGCGGCAGCTTTTCTCATTTCTGTGTATAATAGGAGAATTTTATGATTGTATATGCCACACACGCGGGTGGTCGCTATCTCCCCCTCGAGGAGAGCCTGCGGGAGCAGCCGGAAGGAAAGCGTGCTGTCTACGTCAACATCACGAACGACTGCAACTGCGACTGTGTTTTCTGTCTGCGCAGCATGAAGGAGATGGCAAAGGAATCCTCGCTGTGGATCGAACATGATCCGAGCATCGAGGAGATCACGGCGGAGCTTGACCGTCTGCCGTGGGAATACGTGCGTGAGGTGGTCTGCTGCGGCTTTGGCGAGCCGCTCATTCGTCTGGAAACCGTGCTTTCCGTCCTGCGTTATGTGAAGGAACACCATCCCCATGTGTTGACGCGCGTCAATACGAACGGCCTTGGGGAGCTCGAGCATGGCTCCGAATTTGCCGACCGTTTTTTGGGGCTGCTCGATACCATCTCCATTAGTCTCAACGCGTCGAATGCGGAGCGATACCTTGCACTCACACGCTCAAAATTCGGCATCTCTTCGTACGAGGCGATGCTGACATTTGCCGAGCACTGCAAGCCCTACGTGCCGAACGTCGTGCTCACCGTTGTCGAGAAGGTGGAGAACGAGGAGGAAATAGCACTCTGCCGTAAGATCTGCGCAGAGCGCGGGCTGAACCTGCGCGTGCGCACCTATGAGGGCAGCTGACCCTACTGCGTCAGTTTCGCGCCGTAGAGCGGCGTGCGCTGATCCATCGCCGCGAGCAGACGCGGCACAGGCAGGACGCGCAGCAGCAGCAGACAGATCACTGCCTCAGGTACGAGGTAGGTGGCATTGAAGACGAGGGAGTAGAGATAGGGCGACATCTCCGGCGGTGCATACGAACCGAAGAAGACGATACCCGAAGATGTAGTGGCAGAGGAAGCGCGCCGCAAACGCAAGTGCAGCACCCGTATAATATCGTCCGGGCACTGTAGCGGCGACGGCGAGTGCCATATAGGGCAGCGGATAGTCAAAGAGTACCTGCACAGGATGCAGGATAAAGGCGTCCTGCATCAGGTTAATCATGCCGTAGAGGAAGCCCGCGAGACAGCCGATACCTGCGCCGTAGCGGTAGGTGAGAAAGAGCAGCGGCACCATCGCTCCGAGCGTGACGCTCCCACCCTGCGGCATATGGAAGAGCCGCAGCTGATGCAGTACAATCGTCAGCGCGAGCATGAGCGCGACATTGATGAGCATGCTCGTGGTGAATCGGATGCGGCGCATCTGCAGATAGCCGAGGATGAAGATGAGTACGGCAAGCAGTGTGAAGAGACTGGTCGGCTGTGCCAGCAGCTCTGAAACGCTCTTGATGAGTGTGTCCATAGAGGCCTCCTAGATCGAAAAACATTTTGGGGGAGGGGCTTTGACGTACCATGATGTGTGTGCAATGCCCTCTGCACCTTCC
>CALALM010000188.1 GCA_937925565.1 uncultured Centipeda sp. | reverse complement strand
CATAGCCAAAGCTATGTGGAGGATTTGCCGACGAAGTGCGGGCAAAAAAGATGCGTCAAGATGGCGGTGCTGAATTTATCAGTGCTTCCTAAATATATTACACAGCTTTTCCAAGGTCACGCGACTGTGTGCGCATGACAGTGTTGAGGTCGGGGGTGGAGGTTGCCGCAGTAGCAGCCTTTTCCTTCTCCCGTTCCTTTGCAATGAGATCCTTCAGCATCTGCATATGCGGATGGTTCTCGAGCTCGGGCGTAGGTTTGCCCGAGAGCGCGGTCGCCATCTGCGGAGGCATCCCGTCGGGGAACATCGCCTCGAGCATGGAGCGCACGGATTTTGGAATCATATCCTGAAGGGCGACGTTCTCCTTGCGGAGCTTCACCTCGTCCTTCTGTGTGAGCGCGTACGCCTCTAGGAAGCCCTGAATGAGATTGTCGTGCCAGAACTCGCCCGCAAGCGTCAGACGGAAGCCCGTAGCAGTGCGCGTAACAAGCCCGTTCTCCGCCCATGCGGCAAGAAGCGGTTCCAGTTCCGTGAGAAGATCGACGCCATACTTCTTCTCAAAGAAGGGCGCATAGAGATAGCCGTGCTCGATCTGGTCGCCGATCTCACTGTGCATACGGTGTTCATCCGCCTGCTCACCCATGAACTGGAAGGGCTTTGTGCCCTCCTCGACCATTTTCTCATATGGTGCGAGTGCGCCGTGGTTGCGCCACATCACCTCTCCGATGAAGCCGCCCGCACCCGAGCCGAAGGCAAGGATATCGTTGCCGCGCTTGGCGAGTGTATTGTAGATGCTGCGCTCGCGGTGATCCGTTGTCCAATGCGTTGTGTCAATGCGACGTGCCATCGGATTCTCCGCGACGATCTCAAGACCGCGTTTGAAATACTCTGCCTGCTCCTCCGTCGTCGGAAGCATGGGCAGATCGCCGGACTCGATGCGGCGTGCCAGCTCGCTCGACGGGAACACATTCAGCTGATAGAGGTCGCCGCCCGCAATGCCGATCTCGAACTGCGTGCGCACGTCGTTTTCCCAGACCTCCATGGACTGATACGGCAGCCCATAGATGAGGTCGGCGATGACGACAGCGCCCTGCTTTTCGACCATGCGGCGCAGCGTATTGATAACAGTCTCGCGGTCGTCAATGCGGCCGATTGCCTGACGGACGCGCGTGTCAAAGGACTGCACGCCGAGGGAGAAACGGTTGATGCCCGCATTCAGCGCGGCGTCCACCTTGCTCTCAGAGAGATCGTGAATGCGTCCCTCGAGCGTGATCTCGCAGTCGCTTGTGAGCGGCAAACGCTCACGCACGGTGCGCACGAGACGCGAGAGATCTGCGTCACTCAGCGCCGTCGGCGTGCCGCCGCCGAAGAACACCGCCTGAAATGGCGCGCCCATCACATACGGCGTATCTGCCGCCGCCTCGATCTCGTCAATGAGGACATCGACGTAGTGATGTGCCGCCTCCTCGCGCGTGAAGTTCTGGAAGAAACCGCAGTAGCTGCATTTCTTGTCGCAGAATGGGATGTGGATGTAGACCGCACGCTCATCTGCGGGGTCGGGCGTCGCATTCATCAGCTCCGTCCAGACAGCCGCCTGCTCCGCCTTGTCCGCAATCATGCGCTTGCCGCCCGCGCCGGGATGCACCACGCGCTTCTTCGCAAAAGCACAGCCGAGCGGGTTCTCCGACTTCGTGCCGAGCAGCCAACCGCGCGCCTCCTCCGAGAGTGCCGCGAGCTTTGTTTCAAACGTATTCATGCGAGTGCCTCCTTTGCCGCTGCAATAACCTGTGCAAAATCGCCTTCATTCGGGTGGCTTGCCGCTGCCTCGTACCGTGCTGCATTCTCCTCCGTAAAGGCGTGTACGTTGTCCTTCGGCATACTCTTGAACATCTCGATCAACATCGGGTCGATCGCGCCCTGCACGAGAATCGCGCCCAGAATCTCATTCGACGGATCAAAGAGTGCGCGGATGTTTGCGATACACTTCGCGCAGTGCTCCGAGTCCGGCTCTGCCCCGAGCGTGCCGTAGATGAACACGCGCCGTCCGCGCAGGCTCTCGATGTACTTCTTTGCCGAAGCATCCGCTGTGCCGCGGTCAATCCATGTGCCGATGCAGAGGTCAGCGCTCTCGGGCACCGCCGCAGTATCCTTTACGCTGTGGCAGGAGGCGCCGAGCGCCTCCGCCAGATGCTCCGCAACCTTCTGCGTGTTCCCCGTACGCGAGGAGTAGATGACAGCAATATCGTTCTTCATAAAAATACACTCCTATATATCAACGTGAATATCATGTTTCCTCAATTCATGTATATAATATAACAGGTCTTTTGAAAAATCAAGTGTTTTTTACAAAAATCATAAATAATAATTATGAACTAAATTCATATTTGTTGGATCGTATACGTAACTTATAAACATCTATATTCGTTCTCAAGTATATTCTCATTTATATCAGCATATTGAGAATATCCCAATTCATCTTTTCTTCAGATTATCCATTTTCAATATTTTTATACTCAATCACAATATAATTCATTATTTCATACATAAAATAGTTTTTGGTTATGATGCTTCGCATCAAAAAACACCGCCGAAGCGGTGCTTTCTATCGTGTATCAATGTGCGCCGTGCCCGTGATGACCACAGTGCTCCCCGTGCTCATGATGTTCCCCATGTCCGCAACCGTGTCCGTGCTCATGTCCATGCCCGTGCTGGTGCTGGTGGCGATGCGTGCACTTGCCCTCATCCGCGCTGCGCTCAAGCGTCCCCGCGAGATACTGCTTCACGGATTCATCCGCGTTCCCCTTCACGCCGGACACGAGCGTAATACCTGCCTCGGCGAGTGCCGTCTGCGCTCCCGCGCCAATTCCGCCGCAGATGACGAGATTGACCTGCGCCGTGTGGAGGAATCCCGCAATCGCACCATGCCCCTCGCCGACCGTATCCACGATCTCCTCTGACAGATCTTCGCCGACATCGTAGAATTTGAACTGCTTTGCTCTGCCGAAATGCTGCTCAATCATCTCATTTTCATAAGGTACTGCGATTCTCATAATATGCTCTCCTTTATCTTGAATCTCGAGGGCTGTCGGATACTCGATCCGATATGCACCGCCCGCAATGCGGATGCGCTTCCCACAGATGATTGCCTCCGCGAGTTTGTAGCGCGCCGCCTCGTAGATGCTCGTCACCGTCGCGCGGGACACCCCCATCGCGGCGGCACATTCCTCCTGCGTCTGCCGCCGGTAGTCGATCCGTCGAATCGTCTCGAGCTCATCCAGCTGGAGAACAACCGTCTCCGCTATCTCTTCCTCCGCATCCTCCGGCGCAAAGCTCCAATAATCCGGATAACCGCAAATACGACGGCATCTCTTCGGTCTTGGCATAGCCCCTCCATTTCTGTCATATGACAGTTATAATCTTAGCAAAGTTTTCAGCATATGTCAATTATGTTTTTCTTGTGCTTGACAAGTATGATAGAATAGAAAATAGAAGTGAAAGTTTATTGTATTTTGGGAGGTAATGGTTATGAAAAAGATGATTGCAGGGCTCTTTGCGGGGCTCATCCTCGCCACCGGCGCACAGGTACTCGCCTATGGCTGGGAAGGTGGGGTATGCGAACCGCCGCAGCGTCAGAACACGGCGTACTGCTATGGCGGCAATGCAGGTTACTGCTACGACGGTGACTGCGCACAGACATCACGCGATGCGTGCGCAAATCAGAGACGCGGCGACTGTGGCTGTGGACGCGCTGTGGACGCTGAGTGAAAAGACGGTTCTGTTTGGAAAGCATCTCCTTTCCAAACAGAACCGTCTTTTATTGTGAAGGATATTGGAACGAAACATAGAATTATAAATAACAGAGAACATTTCAACATTTTCAAAAGGAGTCTCCATCATGAGCACATCGATTACAAACGACTTTGAGACGCGCCGCTATCGGCTTACCGACGTGGCAAGGGCGGGCGACGCGGCGACGCGCACGCCGATCTACAGCACGGAGTCAACGAGCGGTGTGGTCTGGGTACTAAAACCGGGACAGGAAATCAAGCCGCACGGGCACGCCAAGGCGGATGATATCTGGATCTGCATACAGGGTGAGGGCGTATTCTATCCCACGCCCAATGAGGAGCGCCCCATCACAAAGGGCGATGTCATCGTCTCAGCGAAGGGCATGTGCCACGGCATGAAGAACACGGGCACGGAGGACTTCATCTTCGTCGGCATCCTTGCGCCCGTTCCGGCAGATTATTTCCCCATTGAGGGGTAACCTGTTCTCTTATTCTACGCACAAGTGGAGGTAATGTATAACGCATACCATCGCTCTACATGCTGTTAGTATATTTCGCGCCGATGCCCGATGGCAAGTGCAAGGATGACAAGGCGATCGTCCTCGATGACACAGATCAGACGATAGTCGCCGATGCGGTAACGCCACTGCCCCTTTCGGTTCGCCGTGAGTGCCTTGCCAAATGCACGCGGATTCTCGCAGTATAGGAGTTTTTTCTCAATCCACGATTTAATCATTAGGGTTCTTTGTCAATAGTTACGGAGAAATTTTACGGATATTTTTTTAATTATTTTATAGAACACTAGAGTTTCTGTAATTTTATTTTGTACGGCGCATTCTGCGTTCCTCGTTGTTGAGAATGTAGAGTACGCGCCGCCGGAAGTTCACGAAGTTCCGAAAACCGTAGCAGACTCGTTTTAGGACTTTAATCGTGTTGTTGCACCCTTCCGTAAATCCGTTGTTGTAACCTGTGCGAATGCCGTTCCATATTTCTTCTTTCCATTCTTCCAGAGTTTTCAAGACGCGCCGGAAGGGGGCAATGCCGGCAGCAAGTACGTGTTCCTTAAATCGTCGCAGCCGCTCTTTGTAGACCGCCCGATCAACACTGTCAAAGAGGCGGCAGTATTCTTCTTTCAACGCATGGGCGATTCGCAGCCGCTCCGAGAAGGAAAAGATTTTCGCAAGTTTGTTCTGCTCAATAAGGTTCAGTTTCGCTTCGCGTCCCAATAGGATGTGACGCGAATTACGAAACCACTTTCTATCACATGCGGGCAGCTTTGCCTGCACTTCCTTTCGTATGCTGTCGAGCGCATTGTTGGCGAGACGGATGGCATGAAATTTGTCGGCTGCGATGACCGCGTTTGGAAAACACTCCAGAGCAAGCTTGTGAAAGAACGGTGACAGATCAATACTGACCATCGTTACGCTCTCGCGTTCGGATGCAGGATATTCGAGGAGTTTGTTGTAGATGGATGCAGCGCAGCGGTCATCAATGACGTTGCAGCAGCTCCGATTGCTCAAATCGTTAATGACGACCTGGTATTTTGCGCCCACATTTCCACAAAACTCATCTATGGAAATAACATTGCCCAAAACAGCGGGGGCTTCTTGCTGCACTGTGCGGGCAAAATGCCGCATAACCGTTTTTGTGGAAATGTCATGTCGGCGGGCAATTTGGGAAGCGCTGATGAGTTCCCCATGTGCATGGACGATGCTCTTGATCACACTGCGGGGCATTCGCTGATATGCGTCGATAAAGTCTCTGTCTTCGGAAAATGTCTTCCCGCATTCTTGGCAGCGATAGCGTCTGTTTTTATAAATGTAGGTGAGCGTTGTGTCCGGAATCCCTGTTAAAGTTTGTTCGCGATACCGATCCACATAGGTGTGCTGCGATCCGCACGCAGGGCAGTCATGATGTTTGTGCGGCAGGTGGAAGACCATGCAGTCCTCCGCTATAAATTTCTTGCACACATCAGGAAGTTTTAATAAAAATTTGTTAAAATCGTCACACATGGAGAAAGCCCCTTTCTGATTGTTTTAGCCAACACATAGTATAGCGGAATTTCTCCATGAAAAAAAGATGGATCGCTGCATCGCAGTGACCCATCTTTTTTTATTCTTCTACGGTAATCTCTATGCCCGGATATTTTTTCTCAAGTTCTGCTTTTTTCTTGGCGAGGAGTTCGGCTTTCAGTCGTTCAAATTCTTTTCCATCGTCATCTTTGTGCATGACAGCAGCGGGCACGGTCGGATACGGCATTGTCTTTAAGGTCTTGTCACTCTCGTTATAGGTGAGTGCGCCGCCTGTTTTGGGCACATTCAACAGATTATCTTTTGCTGTGCCCCCGTCATTTTCCAAATCATCGACAATACGCCATTTGAGATTTGTTTTATCGACGTTCATAAGGCGGTAACGCTTCGCAGTAATAAGATACCCGTCACCGTTCTTCTTAATCTCCCAATGCGCGATGATCTCATCCTTGATCATCCCGACCCATTTTCCCTCGAACTTATCTCCCACTCCGCAGCCGGAAACGAGAACAAGTGAACAAACAAGCATCGTGCATAATGCGATCAGTTTCAGCGTTCTCTCCATCAAGCTCCCTCCTTTTCATATTTGATTATACCATATGAAAAAATCAAAACGGTATATCGTCGTCGTCGATCATGACCATCTGGTTGAACGGAATGGTGAGGTCTTCCACTTCCGGCGGGGAGGTGACTTCTTTTCCGTCTTTGCGCGGTGTCAAAAACTCAATGTTGCCCGCTGTAATTTTCGCGCGGTACTGTTTCTTGCCCTGCTCGCCCGGGTAAATATCCATGTCGAGCCGTCCCTGTACGTTGATGAGGTCGCCGATGCCGAGCCGTCCCATACAGATGTCGGCAAGGGCGTTCCATGCCTCCACGCGAAAGTAGTTGACGGGATAGTTGCCGTTTTCGTCCTTCTGGAAGCTCTTACGAACGGCAATCGGAAAATGGATGACGCGTTTTCCGTTTTGCGTTTCGTTCTCGTGCAGCTTCGCTGCGACGCGACCGCTGAGGATGATGCTGTTCATTTGAATTTCCTTCCTTTCGTCGTCGGACGTTTCGGTACGGTGTCAGGCTTTCCGTTTTGATCGGGGAATGTCGCCCTGCATTCCGGATAACCGGTGCAGCCCCAGAAATATCCCTTCGCGCTTTTCATACGGCGCATGGCTTTCCCGCATTTTGGGCATGCGATTCTGTTTTTCGGTGGTGCGATGGCTGCGGTCTTGGCGCTCTCCAGAAGCTCCCGCAGATAGATTTCCTGCTGCGCGAAAAAATCTTTGATAGAGATGCTGCCCGTGCTGATCCGATCCAGATCGAACTCCCATTGCGCGGTGATGTCCGGAAAGAGAATTTTGTCTGGCAGTATCTTGCAGAGGGAGATGCCGAGATCGGTCGGGACAAGCTGCTTCTTCTCCAATCGGATGTACTCGCGCTTTTGGAGTGTTTCGATGATGGAGGCGCGTGTCGCCTCCGTCCCGATCCCCGCGCACTCTTTGAGCTGCTCTTTCAGACTTTGGTCTTTGACGTATTTATGAATCTCCTTCATCGCTTTCAACAGTGTTGCAGGGGTAAAGCGCACCGGCGGTTTCGTCACGCCCTCCTGCACTTGTCCGTCCTGATAAGAAACGGAATCTCCTTCGCGGACGTGCGGGAGGTTCTGTCCCTCGTCTTCACCGTCCTCCGTATCACGCTGCTCTTTCTTATAGAGCACTCTCCATCCGTCCTGCAAAATGACCTTGCCGCTCGCTGCAAAAATCTCTGCACCCGCAGCGATTTCAATCTTCGTTGTGAGAAATTCCAGTACCGGATAGAACTGCGCGATGTAGGCACGCGCTATAAGTCCGTACAGGTTTTTCTCTTTCTCGGTGAGCGCGGCATAGTCTGGTCGAATTGTCGTCGGGATGATGGCATGATGCGCAGAAATCTTTTTATCGTTCCATGCACGGCTTCTGATCTGCCGATCCGCATTTGCTGCGAAGGGAGAAAAATCTGCGCCAAGCGCAGCGAGATGGTCGAGGATCGTGTCTTTGTCCGCAAGCTGGTTCTCCGGCAGATAGTCGCAGTCGGAGCGCGGATAGCTCGTGAGCTTCTTCTCATAAAGTGCTTGCTGCGTGTCGAGGACTTCCTGCGGAGCGTAGCCGTAAATCTTGCCCGCGTCAATCTGAAGTGCCGAGAGTGAATACGGCAGTCGCTGCGGACTTGTCCCCTTCTTTTGCTCCATGCTGCGAATACTTGCAGTGACATTTCGGACTGCTGCAAGGATCTGTTCTGCGGTCTCGCGGCTTACAATCCGTCCTTCCTCGTCAACGCCCTCCATCTCACGCGGCTTCCATTTGGCGAGGAAACTTCCTGCCGCATGCTGCCAGAGAATCCAAGGCGTGAAAAATGTGATTGGGCGAAATTTCTTGATCTCGATCTCGCGGCGCACGACAAGCCCCATCGTCGGGGTCTGCACTCTGCCGACGCTGACGGTATTTTGATACCCTGCTTCGCGTGCGCGGATGGTATAAATGCGCGAGAGGTTCATGCCGATGAGCCAATCGGCGCGGCCGCGGGCAAGCGCAGAGCTGCGCAGCCCGGCAAATTCCTGATTGGAGCGCAGCCCTCCGAGTGCCTCGCGCACGGACTTTTCATCAAGGGCATTGAGCAGAATCCGTCGGATGGGTTTATTTCCTTTCAAGACGCCCAGATCGGCAAGTACCTCATCGACGAGGAGCTGTCCCTCACGATCCGGGTCGCCCGCATTCACGATTTCATCTGCTTCATGGACGAGCTTCTTAATAAGAAGGTATTGCTTCTTTGCGTCAGGCTTCACTTTGTTCTTCCACACCTGCGGAAGAATCGGAAGATCTTCAATGCACCATCGCTTGTACTTCTCGTCATAATCTTCGGGGCTGCACTGTTCGAGGATATGACCGAAGCACCACGTCACGATGTCACTACCGAGATAGATAGCACCGTCCTTTTCTTTTCCGCTGCCGAGTCCTGCTGCGATGGCACGACCAAGACTCGGTTTTTCCGCAATAAAGAGCCGCATTACATTCTCCTATACTTCGCCGCTGCGACCGGAATCCTGTGCAGCAGATTCATCGGTCGCATTTTCATCCGTCCCCGTCGCAGTTTCCTTTTGTGCGGAAAGAGTTTCCTGCGCGAGTGCAAAAAAAGCGTCCAGACTTTTCGCGTCGCCGCCACCGAGGTCTGTGATATATGTCCCGATGATTGCGTTGCGCCGCTCCCGCGCACGAACAAGATCCGCCTTCGCCTCCTTCAGCCGCTTATCACAGCGTTCAATCTCCTGTTCTGTACGCTCAATCTTTTGGTCGATTTTTTCAAGTGCCGCCTTGATTTCCTCCATTGTCATTCCCTCCATTTTTCAATCCCCGCAGGAATGCGAGGACAACAGTCGGATCATAGTCATAGAGTACGCCCGCTTCCTCAAAAAGAAGTCCCGCCTGCAAAAGCAGATAGGAACGTTTCCTGCGCTGCAGTTTTTGCAGACGGGATTTTTCTGCGGCGAGAATTTTTTTTGCCGCAACAAGTTCTTCTTCCATGCGCTGCAGTTTTTGCTCTGTCACATCCGCCTCCATCGAAAAATCCTGTCGTTCTTTCGCCGCAATTATCTTAACACAGAGGACGCGGCGTTGTCACAGACCGGATCTGTCCGTTGATTCCGGATGCACCGCTGTGATACACTCATTTCGTAAAACACGTTCAGGGCACACTTAGGAGTTTCTATTTCATTTCCCTTATAGGAAAATTAAACAGAAACTCAGCCGCAGAAAATTTCTCGCAGTTCGTTTGCAAAATCGGTCCGCTTTTCTTTTTGTCGCTCGCCTACGCTCGCTGAACCTTCGGTTGAGAAACGGATCCCCTGCGAAAGGAAAAAGTGCATGGCAAGCTACCATTTTGAACTCAAGTCCGACAAAAAACCAAGTGGTGTTTCGATCAAGGCGGGCAGTCACATCTCCTACATCAACCGTGAGGGAAAGTTTCAAAACATCGACGCAAATACGGAACTCCGTGCCGATGTCCACAGCTATCGCAGTACGATTTCCGGAACGCATCCGATCCTTCCATTGCCGCATCAACCGGTGCTGCTCTACAGCAGTCCCTTCGGGAAAATCAAACTCGACGAGCAGGGAATCCACGTCACCAAGAACGCCTCGCCTCAGACCGTCGGGATCGCCCTCGCTGCCGCGCAGCGCATCTTTGGTGAGGAGCTTTCCCTCGGAGGGACAGAAAAATTTCAGGAAGAGGCACTCATCACTGTCCGTGATCTGAATCTTGATGTTCATTTCACAGACAGAGCGCTTGAAAAGAAAAATATCGCAAACCGAAAGGAGCGTGAAGAAATTGAACGGGGGCGAAGAGATGGAACTCGCGGGACAGTTGGACACACTGGACGAGATGGATGCGGCGGTATCTTTGGACGAACCGAAGGAAGCACAGGAGGGCGCAGCAGCGGACTTGTCCGTGCCCTCTCCCCCTCCTCCGGCGTATCCAAGTCCGACACTCATCAACCTACCCTCGACGAAATTGCCAAAAAAGGACTTCTCCTGCATGTACTGCCCGGCGGGAATGTGGGCACTAAAGGGCGACGCACTCCTGTGTTTTTGTCGGATGATGTCAAGCGTCAGCTATACCTCCGAGGAGGAGGACGGGAGACCCGTCTGGCTCTGCGATGGACTCACGCTCGCGCAAGAAGGCGCGATGTAGAACGCACAGCAGATGCCATCTTGGAGATTCTTCAAAAGGGTACAAACAGCACATTCGCTTCCTCGCACCTACAGTACATCAACCGTGAGGCGGCGTATGAGATGCGCGGCGGCTGCGTTGCGACGGGACACCAAATGCCGGAGTGGGCAGAGGGTTCGCCGCTGAAATTTTTTCACGCGGCAGATCGTTACGAACGTGCGAACGGTGAGCGTTACAAAGAGATCATCTTCGCACTTCCGAACGAATTAAACCTTGCGCAGCAGAAAGAAATCCTCGACGAATTTCTTTCCAAACACCTCGCGGATCATTATTATGCGTGGGCGATTCATGAAAAGGTCGGCACGCTTTCCTCCGGGGAACGGCAACCGCACGTTCACATCATGTTCTCGACACGCGAGATCGACGCACAGGAACGGCAGCAGGAGCGAACGCCGGAGAAGTTTTTCGGGCGTGCGAATCGGAAGCATCCCGCCAAGGGGGGCTGCGCCAAAGCAGAGAAATGGGTTGGCAAAAACAGGAAAGACTAT
>CALALM010000187.1 GCA_937925565.1 uncultured Centipeda sp. | reverse complement strand
GGATAGCAAAAGATAGGACAATGGATAACACAACGATATTTCGCTTTTGCAAGATAAGCTCCCTCCTCATCAATTTCAGTATCCGTCAACCCTTATCCGACTCTGCATTGTAGACATCCTTGAGCAGAGTCTCCTTGCGGAGGCTGCGCTTTACAGCACACGGAACGTAATCATATCATCAAGACTGTCCATCGTCTCCACATCGCAGATCTCATTTCCACGAAGTGCCGTTTGAATATGGTAAAAAATAAGCCGAATTTTTAGGAAGCGTACAAACTCCTTCGAGCGGCGTTGATATCCGTATGCCGCCATCAACGTCCTGAGTTTCATGCGGACGTGATCTTTTTTCCCAAGGTAAAGAATTTGCACGCGCAGCTTCTTGAAAAAGAGATCAATATCGAAGTCATCACGCATCAAGGCAGATACATCCAGCTTTCCGTCAGAGGCAGCCTGTACCGATGGAAACTCGAAATCAAGAGTGATTTTATCCTGCATATAGTCCGACCAATGCAGGATATCCAACAGCCATTTTCGATAATTTTGCCGATATTCCATCGCTAAAAAGGATTTGTCCTCTGTGTGCATCCGATGTGCAAGCCGCATGCCTTCCTTGGCAGACAGTCCCACATTATCAATAATGCAGGCTACATCCAAGGCAGTATATAGGAGCTCCTCCATCAGTATTCCCCTTCCGATTGATCGCCCTTCTTTCCGTTGCAGGTGCGGCAAAGAATCTGCAAATTCTCGGGCACAGAGAGTCCCCCTTTGTTCATGGGGATAATATGGTCTACATTGAGGTATCGACGATTGGGAAATACGTTTCCGCAATGAGCGCAAACATAGCCGGAAGGAGTTTTCGCCTTGGCAAAAGCTCCCTCCCGCAGATCTTCTTCCAATGCGGGATCCACTTCCCTGATTTTATCTAGCGGCAGACTCTCCAAGGCTTTTTTGTCGTGTGTCACATTTGTCTCTGCCGCATAAATTTGCGGATCGGAAAGTTTCAAAAGCTCAATATCCACCATGCGAAGGAAATAGATCTTTTTACAAAAGAACATCTGCAGAAGATTGTCATCTACGCCTTCCCAAAGTGCATCAAGGTATTCCTTTTTCTTCTTTGGGCCAAGATCCTCATCCCAGACGTGCCGCGCAATCGCAGGAACATCCAGCTTGTTCCTGTCCACTTGGTCAAACGTATAGAATTTTGGCTCGGATTCCTTCTGCGCATAATATTTCAAGATATGCCGTACATCTCTTGGGTCGTAAGGCGGCACCATTTCACGATGGAAAAACCGGCGTTTGCATTCCGCCTCCAATTTGTTCAGCACATCGTCGGAGAGATATTCGTCATCGGTATGGATTCCCTCAAACAGCACTGAGAGTGCCTGCATCATTTCCTCATAGGCAGCTTGAGTGCTGTTGTACACCATGACCTGATAGGAAAAATCGATGCCCTCTTCGTTGATGTATTGGAACACATACATTCCCACGGGAATACGCTCCCAAAAAGAAACCGCCTCAAGCTGCGTGGTGTCGATCGCATCGTTTAGAATAGCAGCAAACTCCTCAATTTTGGAAATTGCGATCCATCGAATTTGTTGCTTTTTATACTCCGGACTATCCTTCGGCGGCCACTCGCTATCTCCGACAAAAATTGTATCTGGACTGACCCATGCGATATGTTCATTCCAATTATCGACAAAAGAGACAATGTAGGCGATATTGGTTCCGCCCGCTTTTTCGCCGCGAAGAGCACGGCCGATCATCTGTGTCATAAGAATGGTAGACACGGTCGGGCGGGCGAGGAACACGGTTTTCGTCATGGGCAGATCAACGCCCTCGGTGAGAATATTGACATTCACCAAGACCTCTACATCACCGCTGCGGAAGGCTTCAAGTTTACGATCGTTTTCCTTGGCGCTGATGGTCACACCCGTTCCCATATCCTTGATGGAAGAAACGATGTACTCTGCTCGAATGCCCGCCTTGTTGAACAGTTTGGCAAGAGCAATCGCATGATTAACGCTGACGGCAAAGACAATGGTCTGCCCATATTCGTCCGCCTTCTTCAAATAGGTATCCACAATCAGCTTGTTACGCGGCCCGCTCTCCGCGATACTTTGGGACAGCTCGGGAGAAAGTGTGTCAAGGTGCTGGATGCTTTCCAACGCCTCAAGCCCCAAATCTTTGCCATACTCCTCATCCGTATAGTATGTTTCAAAATAAGGATGTGAGAGGATTTGTCGATTGATGAGTTCCTTGAGATCGACTTTATAGGCAATGCCGATGTCATTTTTCTTCGACCTGCCGCCTGACACGCCGTCTTGATAGATACGCGCCAAAAGCCCCTGTTCATTCTCGGCTGTACGAAAGGGCGTCGCCGTGAGACCAATCAGTTTCACATGCTCCACCTTTTCCTTGACGAAATCAATGACGCGCCGATATGTTTTTGCCGTGGAGTGATGTGCTTCATCCACGACGAGGAAAATTTCTTTTTCTCCCGCAAGCCACGGGGCAAGGCGCGCCAGATTGGACTCCCTGCCAATACTGTCCTTGCTTATGATGAGCAAATCGTCCTTCGGACCAATGTTGACCGTTTTATCATGATTCGATGAACCGGACACAATGCGATAGCGGAAAGACGATATGTGAGGAATTTCAACGGAGTATGCAAATTTCTGGAAGGATTCAGCAGCTTGGTCAAGAAGCGTCTGACGATGGGCAAGCCAGAGGATCTTTTTCCTTTTGTCGAGTGCATGACGAAGCAGCCAAGTGGAAGCCGTATACGTTTTCCCTCCGCCTGTGGGAAGCACCACAAGCGTACTGTAACTGGCATTTTCTTCATCCATACGGTCAAGGGCGCGGATCGCATCCAGCTGGTGACGATACGGATGCCGAGCGTTGCGTCCCGGGATTGGATGTACTTTTCCTGCTGACGGAAAGTCGATGTATTCGCACTTCATGTTTCGTTGTTCCTCCTCCGACGCCTATACATTTTTAGAAGGCTTCCGTCAACCCTTATCCGACTCCGCGTTGTAGACATCCTTGAGCAGGGTCTCCTTGCGCAGGCTGCGACATGCGCACGCGCTCTCCTCGGCGGGAACGCTGCGGATCGTTGCAAGCAGGATGTCGCCGATCATGGGCGCATCGTCGTAGAAAATCTGCGAGAGCGTGTCGTGCGACCACGGGCGGATGCCCTCGCCGTAGTTGACGACGAAGTACAGCCCCGCGTAACACGCGCCGATCTCGCGTGCGAGATAGACCTCGGGCGCGAGGCTCTGCCCCACGATGTCCGCATGTCCGCGCATCATCGCAATCTCGGCAGGGCTCTCGAAATGCCGCCCGTCCGTCACGGCGTAGATCCCACGATCGAAGATACGCCCCGTATAGCGCTTCTTTGTTTCCGCAATGAGCGTTGTACGCAGCTCGGCGCAGAGTGCATCGCGCATGACAAGCAGATAACGCCCGTCGAGCATGACATCCTTGCGTACGGACATATCAAGGTAGTCGTCGGGGATGAGGAAGTCGCGCGGGTCGAGCAGAGGGTTCACCGTGCCGACGCCGCCCTCGGAGAGAATGCGCCGCACCCCCGCCTCCCGCAGCACCCAGAACACCTGCCGTGACGCGTCCGCACGCGTCACGCCGCTGCGCCATCCGTGCATCCGACAGGTCAGCACGCGCCGTCCTGCGACGGAAAACAGACGGAACGCGGGACTCTCGCCGTAGGGCGTCACAAAGTGCAGCACGTCCGCCAATATTTCAACATCCTCTGCCATCGACGTGCGCGGGAAATCGCTCGACAGCGTCCCCGAGCCGCCGATCACGGCATAGCCCGCCGCAGGAATTTTTTGCTCTGCCATATCAGAACCTCCGTATCACGCGATAGCGCGTATCGCGCTGCGCCGGTTCTCTGCCCGCACCGCGAATCAGATCAATCATCTTCTTAATCGACATATTGTACCGCGTTCCAGCCGCACGCACGACATTCTCCTCAAGCATGATGCTCCCGAGATCGTCCGCGCCAAAGCCGAGGGTCAGCTGTCCGATGCGCTCGCCCTGCGTCACCCACGATCCCTGTATGTGCGCGACATTGTCCATGTAGAGCCGAGTGACGGCAAGCGTCCGCATATAGTCCCAGCTCGAAGTCTTTTCACCGCCGAGCGCGGTGTTCCCCGGCTGAAACGTCCATGTGATAAACGCACGAAAGCCGCCCGTCTCCTCCTGCAAACGGCGAATGTGTTCCATGTGCTCCACGCGCTCCGCCATCGTCTCGCCGAAGCCGATCACCATCGTTGCCGTCGACTCCATGCCGATCTTGTGCGCCGTCCGCATGACGCGCAGCCAATCCTCCGTCATGATCTTCTTCGGCGCGATGAGCTTTCGCACGCGATCCACGAGGATCTCCGCACCGCCGCCGGGGAGCGAGGCAAGCCCCGCATCCTGAAGCCGCCGCAGCGTGTCCTCGATGGTGATACCTTCCTTTTCCGCAAAGTACAGAATCTCCGTCGCGGTGAACGAATGAATCACGATGGAGGGATAGCGGTCACGGATCGCACGCAGCATATCCTCATAGTAGGAGAGTGGCAGATCGGGGTGAATGCCGCCCTGTATCATGACCTGCGTCCCACCTGCCGCCGCCGTCTCGCCGACCTTTGCGAGAATCTCCTCCATCGGCAGGAGGTAGCCGTCCTCCGCGCCCACCTTCGTATAGAACGCGCAGAAGCGGCACTCGTTCACACAGATATTCGTGTAGTTGATGTTGCGGTCGACGATGAACGTCACCGTATCACCGAAGCGCCGCCGCCGCTCCGCATCCGCCTCCCGTCCGAGCGCGATGGGGTCGCCGCTCGTCAGAAGCTCCGTCGCCTCCCGCTCCGAGATTCTCATGCGCCCTCCCCTGCCGCAATCGGCTGATAGAATGTGTCGCGCTCCACCGGCTCATAGCCCGCCTCGCGGATCATCGCATCCAGTTCGCGCCGCGTGATGCCCGTCTGCGTCTGTGCACCCGCCGCGTGGATGATCTTCTCCTCGCCGATCGTGCCGTCGAGATCGTCCGCGCCGAAACCGAGTGCCAGCTGCGCAATCGGCTGCGTCAGCATGACCCAGAACGCCTTGAAATGCGCCACATTGTCGAGGACAAGGCGTGAGAGAGCAAGCATCTTCATATCCTCCCACGAACCGACGCGCATGAGTTTCTTCTCTGCACCGAGAGCCGTGTTCTCGGGATGGAACGGAAAGAGCATAAATGCCTGAAAGCCGCCCGTCTCATCCTGCAAATCACGCAGGGCAAGCAAATGGTCAATGCGCTCCTCCACCGTCTCGATGTGTCCGTACATCATGGAGGCGTTCGTGCGGATGCCGAGTTCGTGCGCCGTGCGCATACAGTCGAGCCACTCCGCACGCGTCGCCTTGTTCGGGCAGATGATTTCGCGCACACGGTCGGAGAGGATCTCCGCGCCGCCGCCGGGGAGGGACGAGAGTCCGACCGACTGTAACCTGCTCAGGATGTCACGGACGGAGGTCCCCTCCGTCTTTGCGAAGTTCACAACCTCCACGGGCGTGAACGCCTTGATGTCCGCTTGGGGAAGTGCCGCACGCACCTGCCGCACCACGCCCTCGTAGTAGGAAAAGGGACGGTCGGGGTGGAGGGCGCTCACGATGTGGATCTCCGTGAGGCGCGGCGTTTTCCTTGCAAGTTCGAGGACGCGCGCAACATCGTCCGTTTCCATGATATAGCCGCGCGCATCGCCGCGTTCCACCTGAAACGCGCAGAGCGGGCAGTTTGCGCTGCATATATTCGTGAGGTTGATGTGGCGGTTCACCGTATAGTAGACATTCTTTCCGCTCGCGCGTTCCTTCGCCGCACGTGCCCACTGTGCGAGCGCGAGAAGGTCGTTGTCCTCATAGAGGAGG
>CALALM010000186.1 GCA_937925565.1 uncultured Centipeda sp. | reverse complement strand
AAGATGATGGTGCTGAATTTATCAGTGGTTCCTTTATTTGGTTCGAATGCGTCGGTTTGCATCATGGCATCCGGAGATGACGTCAACTCAGAGCAGTGCAATCAGCCGCACGACATCCTCCTCCCGCGTTGCCCAGCTCGTCGCGATGCGCATGATGGTTGTATCGTCCTGTTTTTCCCAAAAGCCCATGGCGACGTGCGCGGAGAGGTGCGCGAGCTGTGCGGGGTTGAGCGCGAGGAAGATCTGGTTCGTCGGGCTGTCTACGGCGAGGCGGTAGCCCTTCTCGATGAGGGCAGCGCGGATGCGGTCCGCCATGCGGACGGCGTGCGCGCCGCCGCACTCGTAGAGACCGTCCGTGAAGAGGGTATCGAACTGGATGCCGAGCACGCGCCCCTTCGCCAGAAGTGCGCCGCTTTGCTTGACGATGGTGAAGAAATGCGGTACGGTGCCCTGCTTCGGGAACACGACTGCCTCGCCGAGGAGCGCGCCGCATTTCGTCCCGCCGATGTAGAACGCATCGCAGAGCCGCGCGATGGCGGGCAGGGTCAGCTCGTTTGCATCGCAGCCGAGCGCGTACGCGAGCCGTGCCCCGTCGAGGAAGAGCGGGATTTTATTCGTGCGGCAGATGGCGCTGATGACCTCAAGCTCATCGCGTGTATAGAGCGTCCCGTACTCGGTTGGGTGCGAGAGGTAGATCATGCCCGGGCGCACCATATGATCGCGGTTCGCGTCCTCGTGGTAGGTACGCAGGGCAGTTTCGATCGCCTCTGCCGTGAGTTTTCCGTTCGCGTGCGGCAGGGCGAGTATCTTGTGTCCGCCCGCCTCAATCGCGCCCGCCTCGTGCACGGAGATGTGCCCCGTATCGGCGGCAATGACGCCCTCGTAGGGGCGCAGCAGCGCGGAGATGACGATGCGGTTCGTCTGTGTTCCGCCCGAGAGAAAATGAATCTCCGCGTGCCGCGCACGGCATGCCGTTCGGATCTTTTCCCGCGCCGCCTCGGAGTATTCGTCGAGGCCGTAGCCCGCCGTCTGCTCCATATTCGTCTCCACGAGGCGCATCAGGATTTCCGCGTGCGCTCCTTCCATATAGTCCGAGCCAAAGGAAAGCCGGTCGTCCATTGTTATCATCTCCTTTTTCATACAATTCTATACTATCGGAAAATATGTAGAAATTCAAGGAGATTTGTTAAGGAAGTTGATTTTTTTTCGATAGAAATGGTAAGGATAAAATACGGCGCAGGAAGCACGAAGGGAGGGAACATCATGGAACTCGAAAAAATCTATGCCGGCAGCGGTACCCGGCCGGTATCGCCCGCGCGGCGTACCCACGCAGTGAAGGAGGATACGTCCGACACCTTTGCGCGGATGTTGCAGAACCTCAAGGAGTCCAAGGCGGCAGAGGCGCGCGACTGGGCGGAGCAGGAGGGCGACACCGCCATCACGCGCGTGCTCGCGGACGGATCGGTCATCACGCAGATCTATCAGGGGACGAAGCTCATCTCCCAGATCGTGACGCGCGGCTCGCACCCCGAGGCGGGCAAGGCAGTCGTCTCCGAGACCTTTGAGAAGCTGAAGCCGGACAACCCCGTCGAGGAGGGGAACCTGCTGCTCGCATCGCGGGCGGCGCAGAGCTCCGTCGCGACGGCGGCACTGGTCTCGACGATGCTGTGATTCCTCAATCGACACAAAGACCTCTCACACCGAGGATGGTGTGAGAGGTCTTTTCGTCTGTAAAATAGGCGGTGGGGTCAGAATCTCCAGTCAAAGCCTGCCTTGAAGGTGACGCCGCGCTGTTTGCCCGCCCAGCCCTCGACGGAGAGGTCGGCGGTGGCACGTTTGCCGAGGTTTGCGCGGTAGCCGAGCTCCAGGCTGCCCGAGAGTCCCTTGAGCGAGGGGCTGGGCGTGTCGTAGGAGAAGCCGCCCGTGTGGTAGGTCGCGCCCGCGTCGCCCTTGAACTCGTACTGCAGCGATGTCCCAAGGATGAGTGCGCCGCTCCCCTTCGGGATCGTCCAGCGCGCGCCCGTGCGCAGGCGATGGCTGTCAACGTCGTGGAAGTCATAGCGGTCGCCCGTCGAGAGGGTTGCGCTCGCGCCGTTCTGGTGCGTGTAGAAGTAGCGGAGGTAAAGCTCACGCTCGGTGCCGCTCTCCGCCACGCTCCTCTGACCGACGCCGAGGTGCGCGCCGATGTAGTTCGCATCCGTGTCATAGGATGCACGGCGCGTGATTCCCCCGATGGGGAGGTCTGCCTCGTAGTCCGTGCTCATGCGTCCAAAGCGCAGGCTGGCGTCGTAGAATAATCCGCTCTTTTGCTCCTGCTTGAGAAAGAGTCCGCCGCCGACGTAGTGGGTATCGCCCTCGCCGTGCGTGCCGTCATCGAGGTAGGAGTCGTAGCTGCCGCGCCCGTACTCGACGATGGGACCGAAGAGGGTGCGGTCGCTGCCGCGCATGACCTCGCGCGCGAAGCCGACGGCGAGGTTCATGCCCCGGACGGTGACATGGGAGCCGGTCTCATGGCGGAGGCTCGATCCGCCGATGGCGGCAAAGGGGGCGAATCCGCCCGCGCCTGCTGCCTCCGTCGAGGCGCTTGCCATGCCGCTGCCCGCGATGAGGTCGCTGCTCGCGCCGAGGAAGGCGGCGGTGCCGGTCATGGTCTCGGCGAGGGACTTCGTGCTCTCATGCAGGGCGAAGCTGCCATTGCCCGGATTTGGCGTCGGCGTTGGCGTTGGCGTCGGCGTTGGTGTCGGTGTTGGTGTTGGCGTCGGCGTTGGTGTCGGTGTTGGTGTCGGCGTTGGTGTCGGTGTTGGCGTCGGCGTCGGTGTTGGCGTCGGTGTTGGCGTCGGTGTCGGCGTCACACTGTCGTCGATGGCGCTGCCGTCGACCTTGACAACGAGTTCCTTCTTATCGTTCGTGACGCCCATCTTTGCCGTCCGATGCCCCGATACGCCCTCATAGACGGTCATCGTTGTCGCACCGTCGGTATCGATCTGGGCGTTCTCCGTGCGCAGCAGGCGCAGACGGTTCGCCGTCGAACTGCCCGGCATGTACGCCTCAAGCGTCGTGCCGCTGAGATTCGTATTTGCCGAGGAGGTCACGCGCAGCATGGTATCATCTGTGGTCATGCCTGCGGGTATGTAGAACGCGAGCCGCTGGAAATCCGCGATGCTCTGCGTCGTGATGTTCTTTGTCTCACGCACGATGAGGGCGTTGTCCGCGCGGGTCACGTTTGCTGCTGCAGCAACGCCGCCATAAAGCCCGATGCGGGAAAGGTCGGGCGCGCCCGTAATTTCAAGCGTGTTGCCCCGTACAGTCGCCGTCGTATGCGCGGTGCCGTCCGTAACTGCACGTGCGGCATAGATCGGCGTTTCGTAGGTGCCGCCGCCGATGTGCACCGCATTGTTCTCTGCGACGGCATTTGCTGCATCATCGCTCGACCTTGCCTCAGCATAGCCGCCGTAGATGTTGGTTTCCGTGGTGACGCCCTCGGCGATTTCCTCTTTTACGAAACTTCCTGCGGTCAGTGTGACGGTGTTGTTGCTCGCCGTTGCCGTCGCCGCTCCCGCAAGTGCGGTTGCTGTGGCAGTGCCGCCGTTGATACCCTCCCAGATGGAGTGTTCGGTCGGGCGCAGGGTGACGCGGTTCCCGTTTGCCGTTGCCGTCACGCCGCTTGTGCCCATGATGAGCTGCGCTGTGCCGCCCGTGACATCGCGTCCGTCTTCATAGCTGCCGCCCTCGACCGTGACTGCGTTCTCGTTTGCTGTCGCGCTGCCCGTCGTGCCGATTGGGTCGGCATAGGCAGAGCCGCCGATGAGCGAACCGTTGATTTCGCCCGTATTGTTGCGCAGTGTGACCGTGTTGTTGTTCGCGGCAGCGTCCGCCCTGCCCCAGTAGTTTATGATGGCACGCGCGCTGCCGCCGTCGGCGGAGAATCCCTCTCCGAGCGTACCGTTTGTGATGCTGATGTCGTTGTTTGTGACCGTTGCCGTGGCGGCGGTGTTTGCCGCTGTGACCATGCTCGTGCCGCCCTGCGTAATCCACGTATACCTGCCGCCTGTGCCGATGACATCGTTGTTGTCCGCTGTTGCCGTCGCCGTGCCGACGGCATTTGTTGTGAGTTCGATGCGGGCGGCGGTGGCACCATTCACGGAGCCGCCGTTTACCGTCACTGTATTTCCGTTCGCCTCGGCAGTAAAGGTCGTGCCCGTTTGCGCCGCTCTTTGCTCGATGGTCGCCGCATAGAGCTGACCCTCCTGACTGCCCTGCGCACTGACCGTGATGCTGTTCCCGTTCGCACGGTATGTGCCGAAGCC
>CALALM010000185.1 GCA_937925565.1 uncultured Centipeda sp. | reverse complement strand
CCTGCCGCGTCAGTGCGCGCCGCCTTTTCCCGAACTACGTCAACCTCGATGCGCCATACAACCTCCAGTACTACAAGCCCGGCGACTACAACAGCTGCGTTGCGACGATGGGCTGCCGCACGCGCGTCATGAGCAACGTCAACGGCCCCGAGCAGTCGGGCAGCCGCGGCAACTTCTCCTTTACGACGATCAACCTGCCCAAGCTCGCGCTCGAGGCAAAGGGCGATCTCGATAAATTCTGGGAGCTCTACGACTACTACATCGAACTCTGCCACGACTATCTCCTCGACCGTCTGAAGGTCATCGAGGAAAAACATGTCTACAACTATCCGTTCCTCATGGGACAGGGCGTCTGGCTCGACAGCGAGAAAGCGAGCCCCGTCGACTCCATCAAGGACCTCTTAAAGCACGCGTCGTTCTCCATCGGTTTCTGCGGCCTTGCCGAGTGCCTCGTCGCGCTCACGGGCAAGCATCACGGCGAGAGCGAGGAGGCGCAGGAACTCGGCCTTCGGATCATCGGGCATATGCGCGAACGAACGGACGCCTACACGGAGGCGGAGCACCGCAACTGGTCAACGTTCGGCACCCCGGCGGAGAGCACGGCGGGACAGTTCCAGCGTGCCAACAAGAAGGCGTACGGCAATATCCCGGGCGTCACCGACCGCTCCTACATGACAAACTCCAGCCATGTGCCCGTCTACTTCGAAATCAGCGCCTACGACAAAATCCGCATCGAGGCACCGTACCACGCGCTCGAGAACGCGGGACACATCGCCTACATCGAGATGGACGGCGATCCGTCGAAGAACGTCAAGGCGTTCGAGAAGGTCGTGCGCGCCATGCACGACGCGGACATGGGGTACTTCTCCATCAACCACCCCGTCGACCGCGATCCCGTCTGCGGCTACACGGGACTCATCGAGAATGAGTGCCCGCACTGCCACCGCAAGGAAAAAGCCTTCGGCACGATGACTCTGCCGCGCATGAAGGACTAAACGAATCAGCAGAAAGAGCGCATCGCGTGCCGTTCTCAACGCACGCGATGCGCTCTTTTTCGTCGACTGTTTTTAGATGAAATTTCTCATCCCGCCGCTGCGACCTCGACGATCGGGGCCGCGCCCTCCGTGATGCATTCCTTCGTCACGGTGACTCGGCGCGGGGCGGTCTCGCGCGGGATGTCGAACATCACATCGAGCATGACCTCCTCGATGATGCCCTTGAGGCTGCGCGCGCCGGTCTTGCGCTCGATCGCCTTCTTTGCGACGGCGCGCAGTGCGTCCTCGGTAAAGACGAGTTCTACGCCGTCCATCGCGAGCAGCTTCTCGTACTGACGCACGGGCGCGTTGATGGGCTCGGTGAGAATGCGCAGGAGGGCGTCCTCATCCAGCGTCTCCAGCGTGCAGATGACGGGCAGACGCCCGATGATCTCGGGGATGATGCCGTACTCCATCAGATCCTCGGGCGTCACCTGATGGATGAGGTGATCAAACTCCTTTTCGAGTTCCTTGCCGCGCACCTGTGCGCCGAATCCCATCGCGACGTTGCCCTTGCGCAGGCGCTTTGCAATCGTCTTCTCGATGCCGACGAATGCGCCGCCGACGATGAAGAGGATGTTCTTTGTGTCCACCTTGATGGTCGGCGCCTCGGGATGCTTGCGTTGCCCGCGTGCCGTGAACTCCACGACGCTTCCCTCAAGCATCTTGAGGAGTGCTTGCTGCACGCCCTCGTGCCCGGGGTCGGCGGTGATGGAGTTGTTTGCGCCGGACTTGCGCGCGATCTTGTCGAACTCGTCAAGATAGATGATACCGTGCTCCGCCCGTTCCACGTCTTTGTCCGCCGCGTAGTAGAGATTGCGCACGGCGACCTCCACGTCCGCACCGACGAAGCCCGCCTCCGTGAGGCTTGAGGCGTCCGTCACGGCGAACGGCACGTCGAGCAGCTTCGAGAGGTGCGAGAGGAGCGCCGTCTTGCCGCAGCCCGAGGGTCCGAGCATGATGACGTTCGACTTCTCGATCTCCGTGTCCTCGCCCGTCGTCTCGTAGCCGTACTTCATGCGCTTGTAGTGGTTGTAGACCGCGACGGCAAGTATTTTCTTCGCGCGATCCTGCTTGATGATGTAGCTGTCCAGATACTCCTTGATGAGATGCGGGCGCGTCTTCTCGAGCACATCGTCGAGCTGCGTGCGGAACGAGCTCCGCTCCTCGGAGGAAACGGAGGCGTCGTGCTCGTCAAGGAAGCGGTTGATCTCACGCACACAGTCCTTGCAGATCGCAAAGCCCGTGTTCGGATCATAGATCGGCATATCGTATTGGTCGCGCACGTCGATGATGCGCTTGCAGAAACTGCACTGATGTTTCACCGGATTTTTCGACATTTTAAATTCCTTTCAGGATCTTTGTATTTTGATAAATCTTATCATAAGAATAACACAGGAGCGTGAAAGAAACAAGGAACAATCGGCACCGATGGCACTGATTTGATGTTCATTATTAAGGAAAGAAAACATCTTTCGTAAAAACTTGAAAAAAGATAAAAAAAGGGGTTGACGCAGGACGATTCTCTGTGTTATATTATGACAGTCGCGCCGATGAAA
>CALALM010000184.1 GCA_937925565.1 uncultured Centipeda sp. | reverse complement strand
TACTTCTTTCGTTCAAGCGCAGCGCGTTTAAGAAGTGCGTCGGTATTTAGACAGATAAGCACGCGACCGCTTGCGTAACGAGGCGTTCGCGTGGGACTTGCATCGCAGAAATATCATATTCACAATACTTTAGGAGAGATAGTATGTCAGATTTTGCAACGATTGCACAGGCAATCGAGGATATTAAGAACGGCAGGATGCTCGTTGTTGTCGATGATGAGGATCGTGAAAACGAGGGCGATATCATCGTCGCCGCCGAGATGCTTACGCCTGAGCATATGAATTTCATGGCGACGCACGCACGCGGGCTGATCTGTACGCCGATTATCGGCAGCCGTCTGGACGAACTTGCGATTGGGCAGATGGTGGAGAACAACACGGACAATCACGAGACGGCGTTTACGGTCAGCATCGACGCGTACGATACGACGACCGGTATCTCGGCATTCGAGCGCTGCCACACGGTGAAGATGCTGATCGACCCTGCGGCGAAGCCCGCGAGTTTTCGCCGCCCGGGGCATATCTTCCCCCTGCGTACCGTTGAGGGCGGTGTCCTGCGCCGTGCCGGACACACGGAGGCGACCACCGATCTTGCACGCATGGCGGGACTCTTCCCTGCGGGAATGTGCTGCGAGATCATGGCGGACGACGGTCATATGATGCGCACGCCCGAGCTGAAGGAATTTGCAAAAAAGCATGGGCTGAACATCATCACGATTGCGGATCTCATCGAGTTCCGCAAGCATACGGAGACGTTTGTTCATCGCATTTCGGATGTGGATTTCCCGAGCAAATACGGACATTTCCGCCTGCTCGCCTACGAGAACACACTCAACAAGCGCTGCGATCTCGCCGTCGTCAAGGGCGATGTGCGCGGCAAGGAGAACGTGCTCGTGCGCGTACACTCGGAGTGCCTGACGGGCGATGCGCTCGGCTCGATGCGCTGTGACTGCGGCGATCAGCTCGCGGCGGCGATGCGGCAGATCGAGGCGGAGGGCGAGGGTGTCGTCCTCTACGTGCGGCAGGAGGGCCGCGGCATCGGGCTTGCGAACAAGATGCGTGCGTACGCCTTGCAGGATCAGGGGCGCGACACGGTGGAGGCGAACGTCGAGCTCGGCTTTGCGCCGGATCTGCGCGACTACGGACTCGGTGCGCAGATTCTTGCCGACCTCGGGCTGACCACCATTCGCCTGATGACGAACAACCCCGCAAAGCGTGCGGGACTTGAGGGCTACGGGCTGAAGATCGTCGAGCGCGTACCGATCGTCATGCACACGAATGAGTTCGATCGCCGCTATATGACGGTCAAAAAGGAAAAGATGGGGCATATCCTCAGCGATGAGGAGTTGGGGAAATGAGTGAGAGGGCGTGAGGGATGAAGACGGTTTTACTGGTGCTTCTTGAACAGTATGCAGACTGGGAAGCTGCGTACGTGTCGACGGCAGTTCACATGCTTGGGCAGGGAAAATTCGTGGTCAAGACAGTCTCCCTCTCGAAAGAACCTGTAACCTCTATTGGCGGCATGCGTGCAGTGGCGGATTATACAGTGGGTTCTGCACCGAAGGATTACGATGCTTTGCTGCTCATCGGTGGGCTGTGTTGGCGTGAAGAGCGTGCACAGCAGATGATCCCATTGGTCGAGCATTGTGTGAAAAGAGGTAAAGTGCTTGGCGGCATTTGCGATGCGGCAGCATTTTTGGCATCCATCGGTGTGCTCGATTCGGTCAAGCATACAGGAAACCGCTTGTCTGCACTGCAGGAGTGGAAGGGGACAAAATACAAGGGTGCAGAGAACTATCAGGCGAAGCAGGCGGTTTTCGACCGGAACATTATTACAGCAAACGGCTCTGCACCTTTGGAATTTGCCCGAGAAGTTCTGACTGCGCTTCATGTTGCTGAGGAAGCTATGATTGAGGATTGGTATGTCCTACATAAGCTGGGATATTATAATACATCGTCGCACAATCATTTTGTGAAGATGATGGAGGAGTAAGGAGAAAATAATATGGCAAACATCATCGAAGGCTATATCAGCGGTAGGGGACTTAAATTCGGCATTGTTGCGGCACGCTTCAACGAGTTTATTGTCAGCAAGCTGGTCGGCGGTGCACTCGATACGCTGCACCGTCACGAAACGGCAGACAGTGACATCGATGTGGCGTGGGTGCCGGGTGCGTTCGAGATCCCGCTTGCGGCAAAGAAGATGGCGGAGAGCGGCAAGTACGATGCAGTGCTCTGCCTCGGTGCGGTCATTCGCGGCTCGACGACGCACTACGACTACGTCTGCAACGAGGTCTCAAAAGGTGTGGCGCAGGTCGGACTCCAGACGGGCGTGCCGACGATCTTCGGCGTGGTGACGACGGAGAACATCGAGCAGGCGATTGAGCGCGCGGGCACGAAGGCGGGCAACAAGGGCGCAGATGCGGCGATGGCGGCGATGGAGATGGCAAGTCTCCTCGGAAAGCTGTGAGCCTATGAAGATCGGAATACTCAGCGATACGCACGGACATGAGGGTGCATGGGTACGCGCGTGCGAGAAGTTCTTCACGGGCGCCGACCTGATCCTCCATGCGGGCGATGTTGCCTACCACGGGCCGCGCAATCCGATGAAGGCAGACTACAATCCGATGGGGCTGATCGAGCGCATCAACGCCTCGGAGATCCCCGTCATCATCGCCAAGGGCAACTGCGACTCCGACGTGGACGCGAGCTGCCTCGAAGTCCCACTTATGTCCCCCTATGCCTACGTTTTTTGGGAGGGGCGGCGGATCATTGTCACGCACGGTGATGCCGTGATGACGGATGCGGAAAAAGACGCGATGGCGAAACACCTCAAGGCGGATCTTTTCATCAGCGGACACATTCATGTGACCGTACTCGAAAAGCGCGGCAATACCGTCTTTCTCAATCCCGGCTCCGCTGCGCTCTCGAAGCGCCCCGACGGGCGCAACACCGTCGCCGTCCTTGAGGATGGTACGATACGGATTTTTGACATACATACGGGCGACGTTCTGCACGAACTCGCGCTTGATTGGTAAGGGAACTATGGATCAGCTCGTTAAGGCGACGGCGGCGCATGGGCAGCTGCGCGCGTTTGCGGCGGTGACGACGGATGCGGTCGCCGAGGCGATGCGGCGGCATGACTGTTATCCCGTTGCAGCGGCGGCACTTGGGCGCACGATGACGGGGGCGCTCCTCCTTGCCGCGAATCTCAAGAACAAGGAATCTGTCACCGTGAAGTTCAAGGGGGACGGTCCTCTTGGTACAGTAACGGCAGACGCGACTGCGGAGGGCTCTGTGCGCGGCTATGTTGACCATCCGCATGTCAATCTCCCGCTCAACGCGCACGGTAAGATCGATGTGGGCGGCGGTATCGGCGCGGGGATTCTCTCTGTCACGCGCTTCACGGGACTGAAAGAGCCTGTAACGGGCAGCGTCGACATCACAAACGGAGAAATTGCCGACGACCTTATCGCCTACCTCTACACCTCCGAGCAGACACCGTCCTCCATCGGGCTCGGCGTGCTCGTCAGCCCCGCCCTGCAATGCCTCGGCGCGGGCGGCTTTCTCATCCAGCCGATGCCGGGCGCATCCGATGAGACGATCGATCGACTCGAGGAAAACCTAAAGGGCATTTCCTCCGTTTCCCATATGGTCGAGGAGGGACTGGATGCAGCGGGCATCATCGGCAAGATTCTCGGCGGCTTCGATGATGTGAAGCTCCTTTCAACCACCGATCTTGCCTTTCGCTGCAACTGCTCGAAGAACTACATCACCGATCGTCTGCTGACGCTCGGCGAGGAGGATCTGCGTGCGATGCGCGACGACGGTGCGGCAGAGGTGAAGTGCCACTTCTGCAACGAGGCGTATTCCTTTGACCGCGCGGATCTGAGCGCTATCTACAATGTTGCGCAGAAGATGCGTGCGATGCACGCGGGCAAATGAGGCGGAAAGTGCGCCTTCTGCGGGAGCAGGAGATCATGGTGGATGGTTTGCGGGCGGTGATCCGCTACAAGAACATCAAGAATCTCTACCTTCGCGTCGCCACCGAGGGCGGACACATCGAGCTAAGCGCGCCGCAGAGGACGGCGCTGAGCGAGATCGAGAACTTTATTCGCCGCAGGCGTGCATGGATTGACGAGCGCCGGCGGCGTATTCGTGCGTCTGCTGAAAAAACTACACGCACGTATGCTGATGGGGAGCGGATACAGCTCTGGGGCACGGAATACCCGCTCGTATGCGTGCCGCTCACCTGTGGGAAGCCCTATGCCGAACGCACGGCGGAGGGGATTGTGCTCCATGTTTCTGCAGAGGCGGATGTGGCGGTGCGACGTACGACGATTCACGCATTCTACCGTACGGAGCTCGCGGCGGCAATCGGACGCGAAGCGCCTCTGTGTGAGGTGATTGTGGGAAAGCACGCCGCACTCTGGCGCATCCGTGCGATGAAGACGCGCTGGGGCAGCTGCAATGTCCGTACGGCGGCGATCACACTGAACCTCCGGCTTGCACAGTACGACATTCGTGCGCTGCGTTACGTCATCACGCACGAACTCACGCATCTCTGGGTGCGTGGACACAATGCCCAGTTTTATGCACATATGGACAGGTATTTCCCGGACTGGCAGACGGTGCGGAGAGAGTTGAATGAATGGAATCAAAACGACGAAAATAGAACATAAAAACGGAGATGCCAAGTCAAAATTGTAGTGATCCCCAAAAGTTAGACCTGAAAGCGTAGGAAAGAGATGTCCTGCGCTTTTTGCTATACGGCGCAATGTCTGCGACGGTATTCTTTGGGACTGAGCCAGCCAAGAGACTCCTTGCTGCGGTGTTCGTTGTAGTAGACGATATACTCCTCAATCGCCGTCTTGAGTCCCTCGTAGCTATGGTAAACGCGCCCATCGTAAATCTCTTGCTTTAAGTAAGAGTCCGAAGAAGTTCTCCATCACACTGTTGTCCGGACAGTTCCCTTTGCGCGACATACTCTGAAAGATTCGCTTCTCCTTCAGCCTCTTCGTGTATGACTTCATCGGATACGCCCATCCCTGATCCGAGTGGAATGTACGTCGGTAGGGACAGTCCGCTGTCACACGAACCGCTTCTTCCAATGCGCTCTGAATTCCCGCTGCAGACGGTGTCTGTCCGATATGGAAGCGGACAATCCCGCTGTTAAACAGATCCATATATGGATCTGTTTAACAGCTTGTGTACGACGGGTTTACCATTATCTTGCCCCAAGTATTTGAATTCACTCGTATCCGTTGTGATCTTTTGGTGTGGGATAGAGGTTTTGAATCTACGGCTGAGGAGATTGTCCGCTACGATACTGATCGTTCCCTTGTAGGAGCTGTATCTGCGGCTTCTATGCGTAAAGGGGCGTACTTGAAGTTTGAGTTTCTGTACAGTTCGATTTGAGATTCCGTAATCTCGTGCCGTTTGGATAAGGCTCTGTATCCTCCTTGTCCTGCAAGGTATTCCCTTACCATCTTCAGTTTATATTCTGTACTGTATTTTGCCATTACAATACCCCCAAAAGTTAGTTCTTCTAAGTCTAACTTTGGGGGGTCAGCTCATTTGTGCCTGTCCTTTTCCATTTGCATTTGAAAGAGCGCGGGTGGAATGGTATACTGAACAGAGTAAGAGAAATGATCGGAGGTTTCTATGCTGCGATTCTTGGTGCTGCTGCGTGCACTGCGGCGTGATATTGCCGTGCTGCTCTTTGCGATGCTGCGGCGTGATACACCGCCTGCGGTGAAGTTCTTGTTCCCCCTCACGCTGCTCTATCTCGTGAGTCCAATTGACATCGTGCCTGATACGATCCCGCTGCTCGGTGCCGTGGACGACATGATTATCCTGCCGGCGGCGACGGAGTTTCTCGTACGCATGCTGCCGAAGGATGCGCGCGCAGAGGCGGAACGTAACGTGACTCACTATGGGACACTCGTACTTGTCGTGGCGTCCGTTGTTCTGATCCTCTGGCTTGTGCTCCTTGTTTGGGCGCTCTCGAAGGTGTTTGCATGAGGCTCTACATTGCAGAAAAGCCGAGTGTCGGGCGCGCACTCGCTGCGTGTCTGCCGGATCCGCACCGCAAGGGGCATGGGTGGATCGAGACGGGCGGCGGCGTGGTGACGTGGCTCTTCGGTCATGTTCTGCGGCAGGCGGAGCCGGAGGAATACGATCCGAAGCTCAAACGTTGGCGCGCGGAGGATCTGCCGATCCTGCCCAAAGAGTGGCGGCTCGTCGTAAACGAGAGTGCGGCGCAGCAATTCGCGGTCGTCAAGGGGCTGATCGAGCGCGCGGACGAGATTGTGCACGGCGGCGACCCCGACCGCGAGGGGCAGCTGCTCGTGGACGAGGTTCTGGACTATCTCGGCAATGAAAAGCCTGTACGACGCATCCTTATCAATGCACTCGACGATAAGAGTATCCACGATGCGCTTGGTGATCTGCGCGACAACCGTGACTTTCTGTCGCTGAAACGATCGGCGCTCGCGCGGGCACGCGCGGACTGGCTCATCGGGATGAATCTCTCGCGTGCCTACACGCTGGCAGCACGTCGTGCGGGGCACGATCGGCTTGTGCTCCCGATCGGACGCGTCAAGACGCCGACGCTCGCGCTCGTTGTGCGCCGTGAGCGAGAGATCGAGAACTTCAAACCCGCGACATATTATCTGCTCGATGCGGTATTTCGTCACGAGAAGTCGGGCGAATCGTTTCATGCACGATGGAAGCCGTCGGAGGAGCGCACGCCGCTCGATCCCGAGGGCCGGCTCGTAGACGAAAAGGCGGCACGCGCAGCTTTGGACTCATTTGGCGGCGCGCCGCAGGACGCGCAGATCACGCGTTACGAGCGCAAGAAGAAGGAGGAGCCGCCGCCGCTCCCCTTCTCGCTCTCCGCATTGCAGGTGCTTGCGGGAAAGCGCTACGGCTACGAGCCGCAGCAGGTGCTCGACACGGCGCAGAAGCTCTACGAGGAGAAGCTGACGAGCTACCCGCGCTCGGATGCGGAGTATCTGCCCGTGAGTCAGCACAAGGACGCGCCGAAGATCCTTGGCAATCTCGCCGCACTTGACGGTTCGGAGCTCTCTGCATGGGCGCGTGAGGCGGATGCAAAGCAGAAGTCGCGCGCGTGGAACGACGCGAAGATCTCGGCGCATCATGCGATCATTCCGACGACCGTGCCTGTGAACCTCGCGCGGCTCAGCGAGACAGAGCGCAACATCTACGGGCTGATCGCGCGCGCCTACATCGCGCAGTTCCATCCGAACTACGTCTATGATCAGACGAAGGTCGAGCTCACCTATCACGGCGAAACATTCAGTGCGAGCGGCCGCACAGAGCGCGCGGCA